>JAOTSL010000236.1 GCA_029864945.1 Gammaproteobacteria bacterium | reverse complement strand
AGCAGGAGTTTTTTTATTCCAGAGAAACAGGTGGAACAGTTGCTTCTAGTGCTCTGGTTTTAATGCATGAAATAGCGATGGAGCGTTACCCTACTAGTGACTGGAATATTTATGTTGCTCAGGCCTCAGATGGGGATAATTGGTTTGATGATTCATCGTACTGTCGGGAAATACTAACCGAGAAAATAATGCCTATCGTCCAATATTATTCCTATGTAGAAATAAAACCTGATAGCCATCAAAGTTTGTGGCACGAATATAAAAATGTCGAGCAGGACTTTGAAAATTTTGCTATGCAGAAATTGGAGGGTTTTTCAGATATTTATCCGGTATTGAAAGAGCTGTTTAAAAAAGGCGATAGCGTCAAAATCGCATCATGAGAGCGGGTGGTAATATGAAAAAAAGAGAGCCGTTGTCAACCACATCTGAGTGGACTTTCGAATTATTAGATACCTATGATTCTGAAATCGCACGTATAGCCAAGAATTTTAACCTTGATACCTATCCAAATCAAATTGAAGTAATTAGCGCAGAACAAATGCTGGATGCTTATGCGTCTTCTGGTATGCCCATTGGTTATCATCATTGGTCGTACGGTAAGCATTTTATGGAAACTGAAAAGCAATATAGTCGTGGGCAAATGGGGCTTGCCTACGAAATTGTAATAAATTCCAACCCATGTATATCCTACCTCATGGAAGAAAATAGTATGTTAATGCAGGCGTTGGTTATTGCGCATGCGGCATACGGACACAATTCCTTTTTTAAAGGAAATTATCTCTTTCAGCAATGGACTTCCGCTGATGCGATTATCGACTACTTGATGTTTTCCAAAAACTATATTCGAGGTTGCGAGAAGCGTTACGGCGTCGATGCAGTGGAAAGTATAATTGATTCTTGTCACGCTTTAATGAACTTCGGCGTGGATCGTTATAAGCGTCCGGATAAAATTTCAATGAGTGAGGAGCAGGCTAAGCAGCAGGAGAGAGAAGATTACCTACAGTCTCAAATCAATGAGCTGTGGCGAACAATTCCAAATTATTACGAGACTAAAAAAAGTGAAAAGGAAGTTCGTTTTCCGGAAGATCCTCAGGAAAACATATTGTATTTCATTGAGAAGAATGCACCTCTTTTGCAGCCCTGGCAGCGTGAGATAATTCGCATCGTTCGTAAAATTTCACAATATTTTTATCCGCAAAAACAAACCAAAGTAATGAACGAAGGCTGGGCCACCTTTTGGCACTATACAATACTTAATCAAATGTATGATGAAGGCTTGATGACGGAAGGCTATATGCTGGAGTTTCTTCAGTCCCACACTAATGTGGTTAAGCAGCCGGAATTTGACAGCCCTTATTACAGTGGTATCAATCCTTACGCCCTCGGGTTTTATATGATGAGTGATATTCGCAGGATCTGCGAGAATCCTACAGATGAAGATCGGGAGTGGTTTCCAGATATTGCTGGCTCCAACTGGCAGGAGACTCTGGATTTCGCTATGCGAAACTTTAAAGATGAGAGCTTTATTGCCCAGTACTTATCGCCAGCAGTTATTCGTAAATTAAAGTTATTTGCCATAACTGATGATGATCTGGATAAGCACATTGAAATCGACTCCATTCACAACACCGCCGGTTACCAGCGGGTTCGCGAGGTGCTGGCTGATCAGTATAACCTTGGTAGCATAGAGCCGAATTTGCAAATATATAACATTGACGTATGTGGAGACCGGTCCTTAACTTTGCGCCATTATCAATATAATCGAAAACCCCTTGCATCAAGCCTGGATGAGGTATTAAAGCACATGGCAAAATTGTGGGGTTTTACCGTAAGATTAGAGACAGTTGACGAAAAGGGAAATGTTGAGCCCACTGCCGAACAGTTAGTATAATGAACAGTTAGTATAATGAATAATTAGTATACTTAGATTGACGGCGATTAAACTCAATATCAGATAATATGATTTGGCTCAGAATGATTGATGGGCTGCGGAAAATAGGGCGGCTACCACATCAGGTCATCCGGAATTTGATAATCAGCGTATTCATCGTCTATGTCTGTACTTGTGTCAGAATCATTGAATACGATAATGTAACTCGGGTCGCGGTCCTTAATTTTATTTGCTACCACTGCAGGTACGGCAGTGTAGCTATTCTCAAATTTCACAATGGCAAACTTCCCCCGTGAGATCTGTTCGTGGAGTGTATTGGTTACATATATGTGTTTGATTACTTTATTATCTTCGAAATTATAGCTTAGGTCACCTTCACCTACGTTAGCTTTATTCATCTCAATAAGCTGTTTTATCTGCGCGACTATGGCTTTTTGTTTTGCCGCATTTTCTTTTTGATGGTTTAGCTCGCGGTCGCGCTGTCGTTTTTCGTCTGCCGCCTGCTGGGCAATTACTTTGCTTTCATCAACTATTTTTCGCTTATTTTTCTTTAATTTCTGTTGCTTGGCCATTTTGTTCTTGGCGTGTTTTTCTTTACTGATCTTTTTTTCAGTGGTGAGGCCTGCTTTTAGTAGCTGCTCTTGTAATGCGTTACTCATGTTTTTGTTCCGATGGATATGAAGAGTTGTCGACATTATAATCGTTAGATTACGCTGTGCAAGACTAAATTCGATCTAAAATTGAGCGCTCGAGTAAATAACTAAGCGAAAGATAGGGGCGCGGGGGAAATAGAGGCCAGAAACCTGAGTGGTCTTAATGGGAATATATTGTGGTTAAAGTTTATCGGGTGGCGAATATGTTATTTTTCAGTTTTAAACTCTTCAAACTCTTTTAATCGTTGCTCTTTAAACTTTTTAAATTCATCTTGCGTTGATTGGGAGATTTCTTCTACTTTGTCGCTTTTGACGATATTAGAAATCATTGTTTTCGCATCAGAATTAACCACGTAGTTATCGTACACAAACATTCCAACGACTACCGCTAGTATAAGGCCAATAAAACGTATCACACAATACCTCCCTATCTGTCAGAAATAAGACGGTTTAAAATTTAAAGCCCATTCCAATTGAAAATATATTCGACTTATTCATATAAACGCTTCGACTATAACTCAGGGAAAAGCCAAAGTCTTTATTAAACGTTGCGTCAATATTAAGTTTTGGGCGAAAAACGCCATAACTTTGATAAATCTTTTTCCACTCGGAAGCATCAGCATCTTCAAAACTGCGAATACCGTCAAGATCGTGATAGGCCAAACCTATGTCAAATCCGGCACTTGGTACTATTACAAGCGGGCCAAGAGTAAGCGCTTCCCGACCGTTGTTGTAATCTAATAACTGCAAACTAAATGCAGCGCTTAATTCGTAGGCGTAAGCATTTTTGCCATCAGTCGCGAAAGAAGCCTGATATCCCCATCTGAATGAGTCTTTCAAATTAGATTTTGAAATTTTAAAGCCGGATAGCTTATCAATTTGGTTGTTCGCGTAACTGGGGAAAATATTGTGTAGAAAAACTTGCCATAATTGGCCCGAGCGATAGGACTTTGCAATCGTAAGATCGGCAGGAGATGTAAACTTCCCCCTTATTTTTGCTTTTAAGCCAGGCTTTAGATTTACGGTTCCTTCTTTTGTAACGCCTTGTATGGTAAATAAATAAGCCAATGTGCCTTCGCACTTAGTCATAGTTTTTGATTCGCCCACATTGCTATTTTTTCCGTCCACTTTTAGTTGAACGTTGGGTAAGTTTGAAGTGAAAGTTATTACAGGGTGCGTGTATTTGGACATGTCGTATTTTACGGTTGATCTTGCTTTTTCGGTTAGATCAACGTTGCCTTTAACTGTGCAGTATCCAGGGCTTGAAATTTCATAAGCATATGATCCTATTTTCATGGCGGTATCTATATTGGGCTGCACTATTTTTGACCCGCCGAGTTTTATTTTTACCGTTGCACCTTCAATATCAAACCGAACATATTGATTGTCGAGAAGTTTAAGCAAGTTATTCTCGATGGAAATAAGTTTGTTTAGTTTTTCTTCATCAAATTCATTATTACCAACGTAGGTATATAAATTCGTTGATAACACAATATCATCCAGCCATTCTTTGGCTTTTTTCAGTCTCACACTTTCTGTTTCCGGCAGATTATTGACGAGGTAACTCATCTGCGCATCAAGTTTATTGCTAGCGCACTCACTTAGTTCTTTATGACTAACGGACGCACAATATTGTCCTCCTTCCTTTGCCACTTTGACATTGCAGAGAGCAATTTTGGAAAATTGATCGTCAGTGGTTTGGGCTATAATTTTCACCTGTTCGGAAGAATCGTCTGTTATTACCGATACTTTTTTTGATGAGCTTGACGCGACGTTTGATTGTAAGCTTTTGCCCAGCTCCTTTCTTGCTTCATCCTGCGTTGCGCCACATGCCGACAAAATTCTATTTTCAGCTGAAATGGACAGAGGTGAGAAAGTAATGCAAAACATCGCAAGCATAAAGGCGTATTTGTGAGTCATTTTTATTATTACCGTAAAGTTCAGGAATTGTAGGTGATTACAGGCACCATTACGATATATTAACCTTTAGGCCGTTGCAAGTTTTAGCTATTGTCCGATGGTAAAGTATCATGGAATAAAAAATATCAGATAAGCTACATATATAAGCTAATGGAGCGAAGTTGACGAATGCCTCAAGCTCAGTTTTAGTGAAGATAATAAAGGGGTGTTGATGCTGCCACGAAATTTGCTCCTACAGCGTTACAGCTGTCAAAAAAATAAATTTAATCTCAA
>JAOTSL010000237.1 GCA_029864945.1 Gammaproteobacteria bacterium | reverse complement strand
TTTTTGATAGATTTTCCAGCTCATGACGTAATAAAAATAATTGAAAACAACAGTGAAAGTGACCGTATTAAATGAGCCTTCATATTAAAGTTCCTTGTTACGTATGAGCTGGAAAATCTATCAAAAAAACAGGTTTATGTCCATATTAATTGCGTGGTTACTTCTGATTTTTAATGTTAAAAGAATCGGGTTATGAAAATGTTTCAATTATGTAAATCATTCCTAATTCTCTGGCGTGAGTAGTGCGGGAGAATAAGATGGTTTACAGTTGGAAGCTAAATTGTTGTGTAGTATGTGGAATTTATATACAAATTTTACATGTAAAAGTATAGTGTTTTTAAATCGAGAAATAAGTCATTGGGCGTTTCAATAATTAAGTATTATTACTTGGCTATTTCCAGCCGATAACCATAGTTGTATATTGAAGATAGATTCCATTTTTTATCAGGGGTTAGTTCTAGTTTTCTTTTTACTCTGCTTATGTGCGTATCAACGGTTCTGGTATTAATCTCACTTGAATATCCCCAGATATTTTTCATCAAATCCTTTCTGGAGACGACCTTTCCAATATTTTTGAACAACTGAAAAGCGACTTCAAATTCTTTTGGTGTGATATCAATATTACGATTAGAAACAGTTATCGTGTGAGTATCTGTATTTATTTCAATATTTTCCAGTTTAATGACTTTTCTTTCAAATTCGCCTTGTTGAATTTTTTGTCTTAGTTGAAGCCTGACTCGAGCAACCCACTCTTTACGATCAACAGGTTTTGTCATGTAATCATTTGCGCCTTTTTCTAGCGCTGAAACTATGTCATCTTTTTCTGTGCGTCCCGTTACAAAAATAATTGGTGTATCCCAACCAATTTTATCCCGAATACTAATCAATAGATCATCGCCTTGCATGTCAGGCAAATTCCAATCTAATACAATTAGATCGCATTTTGACGTATTTAATGCATCCAAAATGGATTTGCCAGTGGTAAAACAATCAGATTCAATATTTTCAGCCTCAAGCCACAAGGACATTAGCTCAGAGAGTTGAATATCATCTTCTACAAGGTATACATTCATTATCTATCGCTTATCTTCACATTTATTTACAAAGGTTTAACACTGCCGACACACTTTCCCGTTTAAATTTATGTGCCTAGGTCGTTACTAGATGTAGTCGTACTATTTAATATCTTCAAGATATACAGCGGCATAACTAGCACATAACCTTAGTGTTAAGTTAACTCTACAAGCTGCAAATAACACGCCGATAAATTATTGATTTAACTAGGAAATCTGCCCCTGTCCTAATGATGGCTTTTTGAAAAAAAACAATGATTTAGCTATTGATATAAGAATTTCATAAAAGGATATCCCATGTACAACCCAACACTTGTTTTAACATCACTAATAGTTGCTGGTGTGGCTGCATATTCCGTTATTTTGTTGATGGAAAGGATGTCTGAAAAAGAAGGTAACACTACAAAATATTGGGTTATGGGAGGCGGTTTTACTCTAGGCCTTGGGATATGGTCGATGCATTATATCGGAATGCTGGCGATGAACACCCCGTATCAAATTGAGTATGACTTGGGTTTAACCGTGGCGTCTTTAGTGGTAGTTATTTTGATGTGTTTTTATGCGTTAATGGTTTTGGCAAAAAAAAATTCGAACAAAATATATTCTGGCGTAATTATTGGTATGGGTATTTCCAGTATGCATTATATAGGAATGTATTCAATCGCCAAACCGCATGTCGTTTCTTATGATTTGTACTTGCTTATTGCTTCAATTCTTGTCGGTATTTTCGCGTCTATTGCTGGTTTATATATCCTGTCCTATTTTAGACACAAAGATGATAATTCTGGATTTTTAGTCAAATTACTTGCAGCGTCAACTATCGGTTTAGCTGTTATTGGAATGCATTATTTGGGAATGCACGCTGCAGATATTACTTATAAACCGTCAGTAAGTTATGCGATAGATGCACGATATGACGTAATGATGCTTGCTTATTCAATTGCAATTATCTCATTGTTAGTCAGTTTTTTTGTCATCGTGATAGTAAATGTTAACCAATCTAGAGTTTTTGAAAGTTATAAAAAATTGGTGTTAGTCGTATTTTTGTTGATTACATCAGTTCTTGCTACGTTTTCTTTTATTTCAACATATCAAATTGTATTGGAAGAACAAAAAAAACGATTGGTGGATAATTTGAATATGGAAGTGGAGTTAATCCGTTCAGTTGCTAGGTTTGATGGTGTGAATAGTGATAATGCTCATGAAAGTGGTTCACGTGGGGCTACTATATCTCAGATTACGGATGCATTTTCTAATTTTGAAGATGCGTCAATTTTCGGTGAAATAGTTATATTTGAACGTGATGGTGATCATTTTAGTATTATCGCTTCGAATAAAAACCCATCTGAAGCTATCGCCAGTCATGTGGATATCAGTAAAAAATATGAATTTCCGTTTGGTCTGGCTATTTCTGGATATTCCGGCGCCCAATTCTATAATCACTATCTAACTTCCAAAGAGAGTCTGTATGTATTTCAAGGAATACCGGAATTAAATATAGCTATAGCGTATATTGTTTCGTTAGACAAAATTAAAGAACCGTTAATTATAGACGCAATTAAAATAAGTGCGGTAATTATTGTATTGGTGTTTATTGGCTCGTCATTATTAGCAGGGTTTACACAGCCTATGATAGTAAGGCTTAGAGAAGAGGTTCAAAAAACAGAGTTTGCAAAATACAATCTTGATGAATTGAATAAAACATTGGAAAAAAAGGTTGATCAGCGAACTGATGAATTACAACAAGCTGTAATAGAAGCCTATGAGGCAAATAAGAGTAAGTCTGAATTTTTAGCAAATATGAGTCACGAGATACGTACGCCTATGAATGGTGTAATTGGTATGCTCTATTTGTTAAAAGACACCTCAATGTCAGATCAACAAATTGATTTGCTAAATACTGCTTCTTATTCAGCAGAATCATTACTTACAATATTAAATGATATCCTTGATTATTCGAAAATTGAAGCAGGAAAAATTGAGCTGGAGAAGGTTGAATTTAGTCCTGCAGAAATAATTGAAGATGTTGGTAATTTGTTTGCGGCTAAAGCGGAGGAAAAAGGTATTGAAATGATTGTGAGTATTTCTGAAAATGTGCCTACGTTTATCAATTCAGATCCCACTAGAATAAGACAGATAATTATGAATCTTGTTGGAAATGCGATCAAGTTTACTTTGCAAGGAGAAATAGTGCTAAGCGTGACTGGCTCAGAGCTTGATAACGATTTATATAAGTCAATTAAATTTTCGATAAAAGATAGTGGTGTTGGCATTGCGAAAGAAAATCAAGCTAAAATATTTGAGATGTTCAATCAAGAGGATGGTGGAACGACTCGTAAATTTGGCGGTACTGGATTAGGTTTGTCTATTTCAAAACAATTGGTTCACTTGTTGGGTGGGGATTTAGAAATTACTTCAGAGCTTGGTGAGGGTAGTGAGTTTCATTTCACCTTGTTAGTTGAGTCTAGAGATGTCACTATTTTTAACAATAAAATTACCGATTTAGTGAAAAATACTCGTATTCTAATTGTAGATGACAACAAGACCAATATCGGAATTCTTGAAGGGTATATGCGTTCATGGGATATAACATACGATAGTGTTGAATCTGGTTTAGATGCGTTGAAACTATTCGAAAAATCCCATATTGATTCTCCCTATGATCTTGTTCTTTCAGATATGATGATGCCAGATATGGATGGTCTTGAGCTTGCTAAAGAACTTTCGGAAAGATTTGGTTTTGATAATAAAAGATTTATATTACTAACATCTTTAACAGAAAATAATATTCGTGAGCTTGCATCACAAGCAGGGATAGATGTTTGTCTTAGTAAGCCGATACGAAAATTAATGTTATATAATTTGATGTCAGATGTAATGAATAATCGATATGATAATAAAAAAAAATCGGTTGTCAATAAAAAAACTGAAATACAAATAAAAACTGTAAGTTCTAATGATTCTGAAATTAAACTGTTAGTGGCTGAAGATAATAAAATAAATCAAAAAGTTATTGCCGGAATGCTAAAAAAATTGGGTTACTCAACTGAAATTGCGAACAATGGCCGAGAGGCTGTAGAGAAGCTCTCCGTTGAATACTTTGACGCTGTTTTAATGGATGTTCAAATGCCAGAGATGGATGGATACGAAGCGACTAAAGCGATAAGGGGTTTTGATGATTTACGTATAAAGAATACGCCAATTATCGCTATGACCGCCAATGCAATGAAAGGCGACAAGGAAAAATGTTTGCAGGCAGGTATGGATGATTACGTATCAAAACCTATTAATACAGACGATTTACGAGCCGCATTAGTGCGTCAATTAGATAGTGGCTTTGACGTAAGTAAAAAGGAGGTGATTTAAATGAGTGACATACCCTCAGTGGACATGGTTGTGTTGGATGATTTGAGAGAGATTTTGGAAGATCAGTTACATGAAATATTGAATGAATTTAAAGATGAAATCCCGTTTTACAAAAAAAAATTTGAAAAATTTTACAGTGAAAATGACGTCGATAATTTAATAATGTTGAGTCATAGTATTAAAAGCTCAAGTGGGAATCTTGGGTTAATGAGGATATCAGACTATTGCAGGCAAATTGAAGAAGGGTTACGTAACAATCCCAACATGGATTTGAGCGCTTTAGTAGAGAGTAGTCAGC
>JAOTSL010000050.1 GCA_029864945.1 Gammaproteobacteria bacterium | reverse complement strand
GAATTATTATTTTATGCATTAGCTAACTTAAAAGAGTAAATAATATGTTGCAGAATAATACCATCGCTCCCGATTTTTCTTTACTTAATCAATCGGGTCAAAATATATCCCTTGCTGATTTCGCGGGCAAGAATAATGTGGTGCTTTATTTTTACCCAAAAGATGATACGCCAGGTTGTACCATAGAAGCGCAACAATTTACTGCACTGATTAACGATTACACTTCTAATGAAACTGTGGTTGTTGGTGTAAGTAAGGACGACTGTGGAAGCCACCGCGACTTCATCAATAAATATGAGCTTAAGGTAGAATTAATCGCTGATACAAGCGGAGAGCTCTGTGAAAAATATCATGTCTGGCAAGAAAAAGAGAAGAAGGGCGTCAAAAAAATGGGTATTGTTCGCTCTACTTTTATCGTTGATAAAAAAGGTAACTTAGTAGATGTGGAGTATGGTGTAACTGCTGATGGGCATGCTCAGGCGGTGCTCGAAAAAATAAAAAACTTATAAGCAAAAAAGATATTTCCTGGTAGTGAATATGAAAAAAATTATCTTTTCCCATGGTAAAGAAAGCGGTCCGTGGGGCACCAAAATAAAATACCTGGCAGAAATTGCTAGTGAGAATGGGTATGGGTATGTAGTCGAAAGCATTGATTACACCAATACAGAGGACCAGGATGAGCGAGTGAGCATGCTAAAAAATCATGTTCAAAACGAAAATACTGGTGAATTGGTATTGGTTGGTTCAAGTATGGGCGGTTATGTGTCAACGGTATTTGCTTCACAGCACCCGATAAAGGGCCTCTTTCTTTTAGCGCCAGCACTGTACATACCTAACTGGGGGCTACAGGAATATCAGCCACAATGTGAAAAAGTGGCAGTAGTGCATGGTTGGCATGATGACGTTATCCCTTTGGATAATTCAATAAAATTTGCCAGAGAAAATAACTGCACACTTCATGTCGTTAATAGTGATCATCGGTTGAATGACAAGCTTGAATTGTTAGGTGGATTATTTTTGCTGTTTTTACGAGGTTTGTAAAAAGAGGGTGAGTGAGTTTGGTGTTGAATTTTTGTTATAAAAGAACCGCTAGTCTTTCGATTAGTGGTTCTTTTATAACAAAGTTATTTTGTTTTTTCTATATAAGCATAAGCAGAATGATTATGAATGGATTCGAAATTTTCTGATTCTACAGTGTAGGCCGTAATACGATCATCGGCATTTAATTGTGCTGCAACGTCACGAACCATGTCCTCAACAAATTTTGGATTTTCGTAAGCTCTTTCTGTTACGTGTTTTTCATCTGGGCGTTTTAATAAACCGTATAATTCACATGATGCTTGTTTTTCAATTAGCTCTATTAGTTCTTCTATCCACATGAAGCCACATGTTTTTACACTAACGGTGACGTGTGAACGTTGGTTGTGAGCGCCATACTCTGATATTTTTTTAGAGCATGGGCACAAGCTTGTGACAGGTACAATAACTTTAATTGTGAGCTCTGGTTTTGCGTCATGATACTCACCAATAAACATAACTTCATAATCAAGTAAACTTTTAACACCGGTTATAGGTGCTGCTTTGTTTATAAAGTAAGGAAAATGCATTTCTATATGGCCGGATTGTGCTTCCAGCTTTAGCGTCATTTCATGTAGCATTTCTTTAAATGAATCAACGGTAATTTCCCGTTCGTGTAAATTTAAAATTTCCACAAAGCGAGACATGTGAGTGCCTTTGAAATTATGCGGCAAATTCACATACATATTAAAATTAGCGATGGTGTGCTGGTCACCGCCAGAACGGTCACGTACTTTTACCGGATGCCTGATATCTTTAATGCCAACTTTGTCGATGGCAATATGGCGAGAATCCTGGCTACTTTGAACATCTTCAATTGGTGCTTCAACAACAGTCATTGCGTTTTCCTGATTTTATTCGGTATAACGTACACAAGCGCGTTCGGTTTCCCAAACGGTTACAGCGCTAACACTTATGTGCGTTTTATTAACGAGTTTTGCCACATTCTTAAAGATGTGTGCAGCGATATTCTCTGCTGTCGGATTAATTACGTCAAAAGGCGGAATGTCATTTAAGTGATAATGATCCAGTGTATCTAGCACTTCGTTAGTGGCACGTTTGATGACTTTAAAATCAACGCCCATACCAGCATCATCAAGCTCAGTTGCGAGTACTTCAACCTCAACTTTCCAGTTGTGGCCATGCATACGCTGACAAGCGCCTTCATAGTTGCGAAGTGAGTGTGACGCGGCAAAATCCGTCACGACTTTTAATGTGTAACATGCAGTCATAATAGTTGAGTATTTTACTAGGAGTTAGCGCCCAGCGGAAGTGCCTGAGCTAAATTACTTGATTGAATTTGTTCCACGGCGGCGATAATGCCAGCCTTATCCAACCCACAATCGCGCAATAATACATCACGTTCACCATGTTCTACAAATTTGTCTGGTAAACCGAGGTTGAGGATGGTGGGGGAGTGGCTCATTGAGGCCAATAACTCATTGATTGCACTACCGGCACCGCCCGCAATAGCATTATCTTCTATAGATACGAGAATGCTGTGCTGATGGGCCATATCAATGACCATTTTCTCATCGAGCGGTTTTACAAAGCGCATATTAACGACTGTCGCGTTTAGTCGCTCTGCAGCTTCAAGTGCGGGCGATAGCATGGGTCCAAAAGCCAAAATCGCAATATCTTTACCTTTGCGGCGGATATCTGCTTTACCAATGGGTAATTTAGTCATTATTGTTTTAACGTTGACGCCAGGGCCTTTACCGCGAGGATAACGCACTGCAGCCGGACCATTGTGCATATATCCGGTATATAGCATCTGGCGACATTCGTTTTCGTCCGACGGTGCCATTATGACAATGTTTGGTATGCAGCGCATGAAGCTGATGTCGAAGCTACCTGCATGAGTCGGGCCGTCGGGGCCGACGAGGCCTGCACGGTCTATGGCAAATAATATGGGTAAGTCTTGGATGGCAACATCGTGAATTAACTGGTCGTACCCGCGTTGCAAAAAGGTGGAGTAAATGGCGACGATGGGTTTTATTCCGTCGCAGGCTAATCCAGCGGCAAGGGTGACTGCGTGTTGCTCAGCAATACCTACGTCGTAGTAACGATCAGGAAATTTCTCTGAAAACTCGACCATGCCGGAGCCTTCGCGCATGGCAGGTGTAATTGCCACTAAGTTGCTGTTGGCTGCTGCCATGTCACATAACCAGCTACCAAATACCTGGGTATATGTCGGGCTGCTGGAATTTGATTTAGCAAGTAAACCAGTTTCGTGATTAAACGGACCTACGCCATGGAAGGCACAGGGGTTTTCTTCGGCTGGTGCGTAACCTTTGCCTTTTTTTGTCACTATGTGTAGGAACTGAGGCCCTTTAAATTCCCTTAGGCTTCGAAGTGTGCTGAGTAACATGGGTAGGTCGTGGCCATCGATAGGGCCGATGTAGTTGAATCCTAGCTCCTCAAATAATGTGCCGGGCACAACCATGCCTTTTACGTGCTCTTCAGTTCTGCGTGCGATTTCGGACATCGTAGGCATGCTTTTGAGTACTTTTTTACTGCTTTCACGTACTTGAGAGTAAAGTTTACCCGTTAGAATTTTTGCCAGATAGTTGGACAGCCCGCCAACATTTGGTGAGATTGACATATCGTTATCATTTAAGACAACTAGCATATCGGTATCCAGCGCTCCGGCGTGGCTTAATGCCTCAAACGCCATACCGCCCGTTAGAGCGCCATCACCGATAACACCAACAACGTGACGGTTGATATTTTGCACTTTGGCTGCTAGTGCCATTCCCAGAGCGGCGCTAATAGATGTGCTTGAATGGCCAGTACCAAATGTATCGTATTCGCTCTCGTCCCGCTTGGGGAAGCCGCACAAACCATCCTGTTTGCGCATGGTGTGCATCTGATTTTTGCGGCCAGTGAGTATTTTGTGGGGATAGCTTTGATGGCCAACGTCCCAAATCAGTCGATCTTCAGGCGTGTTGTAAACATAGTGCAGGGCGATGGTTAGTTCTACAGCGCCGAGGCCGGAAGACAAGTGGCCGCCAGTTTCGCCAACACTTTCAAGAATAAACTGCCGTAATTCTGCAGCTAGGTCGGGTAATTTAAGTTCAGATAGGTCTCGCAAGTCATCAGGACTATTGATGTTATCTAAAAGCGGAAATGTCGATTTATCTGTCATACTTTAATTTGAATCTACTCAATGTTAAGTCTGGTTTTTACTGGCTACCAGAAAGTCGTTCTATCGACTTTTATTTGTTATATTCATACGAATTCTGAAGGCAATGCAATATAGATGCAAGTTATTTATCTGCCTGATAACTCACAGATTGTTGCAATAAAGACCTATCCTTATTTGTCGCGCTTGACTATATAGGCCGATAATTGGCGGAGAGTGTCTGCTTTATTGTCAAAAACGCTCAGTGATTCGAGGGCTTTTTCGTGTAAGTCTAAGGCTGCTTTTTTTGCACCATCTAGCCCCAGAAGTGCCGGATAGGTTGGTTTGTTTAGTGCAATATCGGCACCTTGAGGTTTACCAATAGTAGCTGTATCACCTTCAATGTCCAGAATATCGTCCCGAATTTGAAAAGCCAGACCAATAGCGTCGGCGTATTCGCCTAAGCTTTGCGTTTCGTCGGTACTGGCTCCGGCAGCGTGGGCACCAAGTAACGTACTAACGCGAATGAGTGCCCCGGTTTTTTTCGCGTGCATTTGTTTTAGCTGTTCTAGGTTTAATGTTATACCTACGGATTCCAGATCTATCGCTTGCCCACCGACCATACCAATATTTCCACTGGCTTTTGCTAACAGTGCGATCATTTCTAGCTGATTTTCTGGTGACGGTGAATGTGCATCAACGTGACTCATTACTTCAAATGCCAATGTGAGAAGAGCATCACCGGATAAAATGGCGGTTGCCTCATCAAAGGCTTTATGGCATGTAGGTTTACCGCGTCGCAAATCGTCATCATCCATAGCAGGTAAATCATCATGTACCAACGAGTAGGCGTGGATCATTTCAATAGCTGCTGCTGGTGCATGAAGAGTCTCTAGCGGTGCGTTAAGTGCTTGGCCAGTAGCATAAACTAGAACCGGACGAACTCGCTTACCACCGTTGAAGGTGACGTAGTGCATAGCTTCATGTAGGCGATGGGGTATCTCTGTTTTAGCAGGCAAATAGCGCAATAATGCGTCATTAATTTCACGTTGATAAGTCTGTAGTGTTTGCTCGAATTGAGGCATTTCTGATTTGGTATCTCTGTAGTGGTGTCGAGCAGATAAAATGTGATTAACTCATTTTTCCGGGTCGAATGGTTCTATTTCCAGTTTCTTATCTTTAGCGATCAGCTTATTCACTTTTTGCTCGACTGATTTGAGTGACTTTTGGCACTCTTTGGTGAGCTTAACGCCTTGTTCAAATGCTGCCAAAGAATCTTCTAGTGATAAATCACCCTGCTCCATATTGCTTACAATCTCTTCTAGCTCAGCAAGGGCATTTTCAAACTGCTGACTGTCGTTTTTTCGCGCCATGAGGATGTCTCTTCGTAAAAAGGCGTAACTTACAGTAGTGCTTATAAAGCGTCAAATTGAACATCTCTATTGAGTCGGTATTGATTATGTTTTGAGTTAAAGGTCTACATTTCGGTTATTTGTTGGCTAATAATTACGCGTAAAACCAATGTTACTGATTTAAATATAATGAAATTCTGATATGGTAGGGCCACTAAATAAGTGCGGAAATTAAGCCCAATAAATATGATTACTTTTGTTATCCCCGATTTCTTTCGTAGTATCGAACAGACTGGTTCGTTATCAGATTTCCCAGTATTGGCTAAGATTTTATCTAAGGCTAAAAAAGACGAAAATATCGAACGTGATTTTTACCGCTTGATTTGCCAGCTTTGCGGTGCACCTGACAAATTTGAACCGGCTATAGCTGCCATTGAGCAGCATAGTTTAATCGATAATAACTCAGCTAATTGGTCGTGCTGCGCCACGCCTGTCATCATTAGCCCAAATAGGGATCACCTTGATTTGGCGCAAATCAGTGGGTTTAATATTACAGAGGAAGAGGCGAAAGGGTTTTCCGCTGAATTTAACGACTACTTTAAAGAGGACGGTTTACGTTTTTCATTTGATACGCCGGACAAATGGTATTGTCACCTTGAAAAGGATAGTGCTGCAGATTTTAAAGTTTCCGAAGCGTCACCATTTGATATTGATGGAGACGATATAGCGCCTCATATACCTAAGGGAAAAGACGGGGCGAATTGGAGAAAAATTTTTAATGAAACTCAGATGCTATTGCATCACTCAGCCACTAATCACAAGCGTAGCCAATTAGCTAAGCCAGAAATTAATAGCGTTTGGTATTGGGGTGGTGGGCGTTCAAATGATGGTTATTCAAATCCAGAATTAACGGTGTTTAGTGATAATTTGTTTGTTAGGGGGGTGGCAAAATTGGGTTGTAGTAATATCAGGTCATTATCGCTGGCTCTCGATATTGCTGAGCTTGGAAAAAATAATTTATTTGTGGAAAAGCAACCTGAGCATAACTACGAAGACTGGGATGCTAATTATTTTTCTCCTGCATTAAGGGCTTTAAAGCAAGGCAAGGTAAATAGTATTACATTTTATTTCGATTCGAATAAAAAATATGTGCTTTGTAAAAATGACTTGCTACAATTTTGGAGAACCACAAAAAAACTAACTTATTTTATGTGACCCATCGGCTATTATGGTCTACGACCTGACAATATTTGATTTTGAGGATATTTGAAATGCGTTAAAGCGCCATGCGTGTGCATTATTAAAAAGCGACATGTCTGCGTTTTCAATTAATCGACAACGTTGCGATTACGGAGTTTATTCTGTGCTTACGGTGGTGCCAGGCGTTGCTTCACAGCACTGGGCGCAGATCTATCAGTGGTGACCACCCCAGTGGAGTTTAGCGCGAAGGACTTCATAATAGTTATAGTCCACTGGGTGTAATATGGTTATTTGTTTTTCAAGTTTTTTAATACAAATCATGTCACCACCAATAACGCCCAGATTAATTTGGCCATCACAGGTAACCTGTGCGCGTGCGTGGCCGGCCGTGCTGACGGTTACATCAACCTTGCTATCGCCGTGGACTACCAATGGTCGCTGACTTAATGTGTGTGGACATATTGGTACAAGTAGAAATGCATTTAATGTGGGGTGAACAATTGGCCCTCCGCCAGACAAAGCGTAAGCCGTAGATCCGGTAGGGGTGGCAATGATGAGGCCATCAGAACGCTGGGTGTTAACGAAACCACCATCAATGATGGTTTCAAACTCCAGCATTCGTGCTTCTTCCCATTTATGTACGACAACGTCATTGAAGGCGATGCTTTCGTTGATCTGTTCACCATCACGAATTATTTGTACGTTTAGCAGGAGTCGGTCTTCTGCTATGTATTTTCCATCTAATATTTCGGAGAGTTTTTCGTTGGTTTGTGATGCCGCAATATCAGTGAGGAAGCCAAGGGTGCCCAAATTAATGCCAACCATTGGAGTGCCGTAAGTTGAGAGTGAGCGAGCAGCGCTCAATAATGTTCCATCTCCACCCAGTGCGATGATCAGATCACATTTCTCGCCCATTTCCTGACGTGTCATGGCATTGAGGTTTTGTGACTGAAAAATACTTGCCGTACTGTTGTCGACATATACCTCGCACTCTCGATCTTTCAAAAAATTAGCGAGGTTTGACAGATGCTCCCCTATATCTGCATTTGCATATTTTTTTGCAATCAAGCCAATTTTTTTAAATTCATTAGGCATTAAGGCTGCTCCATTTGTTTTTGTTTGCCTTTGGTCATTGTTGTTGCTTATTAAATAAGCCTGACAATTTAGTTTACTAGGTTAATTCATTGTTAATATATTTTCTATGATTGATCAAACTATAGATGTTATAAATTTTATCAATGATTATGTCATGCCGAGACAATAACTGCGAAATTTAAAGTAGAAATAAAATAACCAACTAAGAGCGTCAAAATAAGAACGGTATAACCATTGAAAAATAGTATTTTTGCACAATATATAAGGTACAACTCTTAATTCTAAAATGACTTGGCTAGCCAGTGAACGATTCTAAATCAACTTCCTTAAAAGATGTACCTATATTGAGTGAGAGAGCTCAAATATTGCTCAAGACGTTGATCGAAAAATACATTGATGAAGGTCATCCTGTTGGTTCAAAAGCGCTCGTAAATGATTCTGGTCTGGATGTAAGTTCGGCGACAATTCGAAATGTTCTTGCTGATCTTGAATGTATGGGGTTTTTAAAGTCACCTCATACTTCTGCCGGACGTATTCCAACAGATATGGGTTACCGTCTTTTTGTAGACTCTCTTGTTTCTGTAAAGCAGGTGAATGACAACGAATTATCTCAGATTCAGGCGGTTTTTAATGAAAGGCAGTCTTCCCGGGATCTCGCGTTGTCTGCTTCGGGTCTGCTTTCTGGTTTTACCAGTATGGCGAGTGTGGTGTTGTTACCGTGCTCGACAAGTAGGTCATTGCGTCATATTGAATTTTTATCTTTGTCTGACCGTCGTGTACTGGCAATTGTCGTGATAAATGATTACGAGGTTGAGAACAGGGTAATTCAGACCAGTCGAGCATACAGCTCTAATGAGTTGCTGCACATTTCCAATTATTTAAACTCTGAATTTAAGGGTAAAGATATTAAGCATGTGCGAGAAAGCTTGTTAACTGAATTGCATGATGCTCGAAAAGACATCAATGAGTTTATGATTTCACTGATAGATATGGCCGACAGTCTATTTGCCGAAGATGGCGATGCCGATTTTATGGTGACGGGCAAGACTAACTTACTTGCTTATCAGGAGATAGGTGATACAGATAAGTTACGCCGTTTGTTTGAAGCCTTTAAGGGTAAAAAAGACATGCTTGAGGTGCTTGATCAGTGTTTAACCGCCGATGGGATGCAGATGTATATAGGTTCGGAGTCGGGAAATAACATATTAGACGAGTGTAGTATTATAACCTCTCCGTATACAAGAGATGGGGAAGTAGTGGGGGTGTTAGGTATTATAGGGCCGACTCGCATGAATTACGAAAAAGTCATCCCAATTGTTGATATAACAGCAAAATTATTCAGTTCGGCATTGGATTTTAAATAAAAGCCCCCATAATACTCCAGAATTGGTTGAGTGCATTTTGCTTGCACAGAAGATTGTATAGAAGTGGAGAAAATAATGTCAAATAACAACGAGATAACCGAAGAATCAGTGGTTTCTGAAGGTGATGTAATTGATTCGGTCGGTGTTAATGAAGCAGTGCTTGATACGGACCCGGTTCAAGCTGAGATTTCTGCTTTAAAAGAAGCGCTGGGGAAAGCTGAGCAAAAAGCCGCCGAAAACTATGATCTGGCGTTAAGAACCAAGGCAGAAGCGGAAAATACCCGACGACGCCAGGAAACGGCATTGAGTAATGCGAAAAAATTCAGTGTTGAGAAATTCGCGCAAGATTTGTTGCCCATTCTGGATAGTATGGAGATGGGCTTAGGTGCAGCACTTGAAGGTGCTAATGATGTCGCCAAGTTTCGTGAGGGCTCTGAAATAGCCATAAAAATGTTTCAGACAGCACTCGAAAAAGTTGGTGCCGTGCAGGTTGATCCTCAGGGGGAGAAGTTCAATCCTGAGCTTCATCAGGCAATGAGCATGGTAGAAAACGTAGAATTAGCACCCAATACGGTAATGAATGTGATTCAACGGGGGTATACGTTGCACGGTCGGCTAATGCGTCCAGCAATGGTTATTGTCTCTAAAGGTGGCCCTGCTGTGCCTCCTTCAACTGGACAAATTGATGAAATCGTATAAAAAAGCGTTTTAAGGCTTGAAAAGTGTACGGTTGTCCCAATATTCAGAAGCAAGCTATTTAATCAAAATTTGAACAATTTAAAAGTATATATTTCGGAGAGAATTTCATGGGTAAAATTATCGGTATTGACCTTGGTACAACTAATTCCTGCGTATCAGTAATGGAAGCAGACGGACCACGTGTTTTAGAGAATGCAGAAGGCGATCGTACTACGCCATCTATCGTCGCGTTTAATGAAGACGGCGAAGTTATTGTTGGCCAGCCAGCCAAGCGTCAGTCGGTAACCAATCCAAAGGATACCTTTTATGCGGTAAAACGTTTAATCGGTCGTCGTTTTGATGAGAAGGTCGTGCAGCGTGATATCGATCTCGTACCATATAAAATAGTAAAAGCAGATAACGGTGATGCCTGGGTTGAATCCAGAGGCAAAAAAATGGCCGCGCCGGAAATTTCTGCACGTGTACTTCAAAAAATGAAGAAAACAGCTGAAGATTATCTTGGCGAAGAAGTTACTGAAGCCGTTATTACTGTTCCTGCTTACTTTAATGATTCACAACGCCAAGCGACTAAAGACGCAGGTAAAATTGCTGGTCTTGACGTAAAACGTATTATCAATGAGCCTACAGCTGCTGCATTGGCTTACGGTATGGATAAAAAGGGTGGCGACAAGAAAATTGTTGTTTATGACCTTGGTGGCGGAACATTTGATATCTCTATTATCGAAATTATTGAAATTGACGGAGAGCATCAGTTTGAAGTTTTAGCAACAAATGGTGACACTTTCCTCGGCGGTGAAGATTTTGATACACGTCTGATTGATTATCTTTCAGAAGAATTCAAAAAAGATTCGGGTGTTGATCTAAAAAATGATCCGCTTGCATTGCAGCGTTTAAAAGAAGCGGCAGAAAAAGCAAAAATCGAGTTATCTTCAACACAACAAACAGATGTTAATTTGCCTTACATAACAGCTGATGCATCTGGACCAAAACATTTAAATGTTAAAATCACACGTGCAAAACTGGAATCACTGGTTGCTGATCTTGTAGAGCGCACGATTGCACCTTGTAAACTTGCAGTTAAAGATGCCGGTTTATCAATGTCAGAGATTGACGACATTATTCTTGTCGGCGGTCAAACGCGTATGCCTAAAGTACAAGAAGCGGTTAAAGCTTTCTTTGGTAAAGAAGCACGTCGTGATGTAAATCCAGATGAAGCTGTTGCCGTAGGTGCTGCAATTCAAGGTGGTGTGTTGGGTGGTACTGTAACAGATGTGTTGTTACTTGACGTAACGCCATTGTCTTTAGGTATTGAAACTATGGGCGGTGTAATGACTAAGCTCATCGATAAAAATACCACAATCCCAACTAAAGCAAACCAGGTTTTCTCAACAGCTGAGAACAATCAAACAGCGGTAACCGTTCATGTATTACAAGGTGAGCGTGAGCAGGCTGCGGGTAATAAATCACTCGGACGTTTTGATTTACAGGACATCCCACCAGCACAACGCGGCGTACCGCAAATTGATGTTATCTTTGATATTGATGCGAACGGTATTTTGAATGTATCTGCAAAAGATAAAGCCACTGGAAAAGAGCAATCAATTATCATTAAAGCATCTAGCGGGTTGTCAGACGAAGAAATCGATAACATGGTTAAAGATGCTGAGTTGCATGCAGATGAAGATAAAAAATTCCACGAGCTTGTTACTGTGCGTAACACTGCTGACGGAATGATTCACGCGACTGAAAAATCCATGGAAGAAATGGGCGATCAAGTCGAAGCTGAAGAAAGAGCGGCAATCGAAACTGCGATTACTGAACTTAGAGCTGCAATCAAAGGCGATGATAAAGATGACATCGAAGCGAAAACCACTAAGTTGACAGAAGCTTCGGGAAAAATGGCTGAGCGTGCTTATGCACAAAAAGCTGCTGCTGGTGCTGAAGGCGCTGAAGGTGCTGCAGATGCGACAGCAGATGCAAAGGATGATGTGGTCGACGCCGATTTCGAAGAAGTAAAAGATAAATAGGAATCGGATATTCATCTTTTGTCCTAGGGCGGGCGTATTTTCGTACTTGAATGGTTACATATGTATATATGCTCCTCATTCTCTGTGCGTAAATACGATCGACCTAGAACAAAATCTAAACGTGCTGGTGAATAGTTGATTTCGGTTATTCGCAGTTTGTTTTGATAGAGCAGTCGGTAAATATTAAGTAAAGCAGGCGCGGTAACCCCGCGCCTTTTGCTGTTTTATAGTTTATAAGTTAATCGTGATAAGTTGGAATGAATAATGTCAAAGCGTGATTTCTATGAAATTCTGGGTGTTGCCCGAAACGTAAGCCAGGCAGAATTAAAAAAAGCGTATCGTAAACACGCGATGAAGCATCATCCTGATCGCAATCCTGATGATGCAGGTGCGGAAGAAAAGTTTAAAGAAGTAAAAGAAGCTTATGATATTTTAAGCGACGAGCAAAAACGATCTGCCTACGATCAGTTTGGTCATGCTGGTGTTGATCAGTCCATGGGTGGTGGCGGTGGTCAAGGCGGCGCGGGATTCGGTGACGCTTTTGGTGATATTTTTGGTGATATTTTTGGGGGTGCTCGTGGCGGTGGTCAGCGTGTAGTGCGTGGCGACGACCTGCGTTATAACCTGGAAATGACATTGGAAGATGCTGTTGCTGGCAATACGGTTAAAATTCGTGTGCCTACCTATGTTGGTTGTAAAACCTGTGACGGTAGTGGTGCGAAAAAAGGAACTTCGAAAAAAACCTGTGATACCTGTGGTGGTCATGGTCAGGTTCGAATGCAGCAGGGTTTTTTCTCCATACAGCAAACCTGTCCTAAGTGTCATGGTAGCGGCGAAACAATTTCTGATCCATGTAATACCTGTCATGGGCAGGGTCGCGTAAAAGATCATAAAACATTATCTGCCAATGTACCTGCAGGTGTGGACACCGGCGATAGAATTCGTCTATCAGGCGAAGGTGAAGCCGGAGAGAATGGCGCGCCACCGGGTGATTTGTATATTCACATAAATGTAAAAGAACACCCAATTTTTGTTCGTGAAGATGCTAACTTATATTGTGAACTACCCATTAGTTTTGCAACAGCGGCATTAGGCGGCGAAATTGAAGTTCCGACTTTAACAGGTCGGGTTAAATTGAAAATTCCTGCAGAAACACAAACCGGCAAAATGTTTAGAGTGCGTGGTAAGGGCGTAAAGCCTGTGCGTGGCGGTGCAGTGGGTGATTTATATTGCAAAGCAACAATTGAAACGCCGGTTAATTTAAATGGCGAACAAAAAGAGATGCTTAAATCTTTTGAAGAGTCTTTAAGCGGTAAAAAGCATAGCCCACAATCACACTCATGGTTGCATAAGGTGAAAGAATTCCTGGGTTAGTTACGTAAGCAGAGTTGCAACTTTAGTTGCGGCCTGAAGGCGGGAATATGAAAACTGACACGAAAATGAGCCAACCAACATCTAAAAGAATAGATGAAAGTCGTCGCTCGTTATTAGGTAAACTTGCGGCGATTGGTTCTGGTTTTCTTGCATTCTCTTTTGCAACAAAGCCTGTTGCAAAAGAGAATGACGGTTCTGAAAACGCCCCTGAAACTGACGAGTTAACGTTTCCCGGAGATCAGCCTGCGCATCAGGTTGTGTATCAGTTTAATAAATCAGATGAAGATTATCATCAACACGTTTTATTTTCTGTAGGGGCTTTAGTGAGAAAGTACGGCGACAATGTTAAAATTGTTGTTACCTGTTTTGGTCCGGGTATTCATATTCTCGCAAAAAAACCTGGTCGTCCTGTTAAGAAAGAAATTATGGAACGTGTATCCAGCCTTGAAGTCTACGGCGTAGAATTTCATGCCTGCGGAAATACCATGAAGTCCTTAAAGTGGACTGAAAAAGATCTTCTTCCGTTTGTAAAAGTGGTTGAAGTTGGTGCTGCCGATTTAATGGCGCTGCAGGAGCAAGGTTTTTCTTACATAAGCTGGTAGTAAATAAGCTGGAAATAAATGTTCTGGAAATAAAAAGGTTAAAGATTTAATGATTAGAATAGCTATAACCGGAGCGGCCGGTCGAATGGGGCGCAGTTTAATGGAAGCGTGTAGCGCAACAGATGGTTTGCAGGTAACCGCTGCGATCGTTAAACCCGGAAGCTCACTCGTTGGTGCAATTGCTGGGGAGCTCATAAGTGATTCAAGCATTTCAGCAAAAATTGTTGATAGCCTTGCCGAAACTGTTGATACTTTC
>JAOTSL010000049.1 GCA_029864945.1 Gammaproteobacteria bacterium | reverse complement strand
AGCCCTACACTAATTGTCGTCAACACAGGGTTTTCAATTCCTGAAAACTGATATGCGTGCGCTAATGCTTCAACGCCAACATGTAGGTGAGTACTTATTGGATAAGCGTAGCCGCCACCAGCAAATAGACCATAACCGCCATAGTCTTTCGTGTAATTAACCGTTTCGGTTTGAGTGTCAGGTCTAACGCTCATATTCATAGATGCCAGATCAAAACCACCTTTCATATAAAAGCCATAACGATGCGGAAAATACGTTAAATCTGGGCCTATACTACTAATTGACCGATCAACGGCTAGAGGACGATTCGGATCAAATGAAGTCGTATTAAATGATGAGATATGACCACCAACAATGAAATTAGAATTATAACGCCCACCAATCTCCAGGCTTACACCAAGGACGTCTTTAACGGAGGTTTCTTTGCCAGCATCAGTGGGATAATCTCGCATCTTTGGCATACGACCACCCCCTACACCAAGATTTAATCCGATATGGAACGGGGAACCAGTTTGTATTTCAGACAAATTTGGAGTTACATTATTTGTCTTTTGTGTAACCGATATTTCTCTAGGTGGATTAAAATCGTAGACTGTTCTGTGACCCACCAAATAGCCAGCACCACCACCCATCGCCGGGTAGGCCACCATTACTACAGGGATAAGAAAGGCAAGCCAAGAGTCCATTCCGAGCAATATATCAACACTTACGGCAACACCTACAGCAGCTCCCGCATATGCCCCGTATTTCAGTCCTCGGTAGCGGTCAACACTAACAATTTTTTCAATGTCTTTTGTTTCGAGAATACTTTCGGCATTATTTATTGATACAGTGACCTGATCATCCTTAAGCTTAAAACCATTTGTGCGAAGCTGTTGCTTATTGGCAAGGGTAATAGTGGATACCTGCTCAACATTAACAACCTCCCCTCGCTTCACCTGATGACTCGTACAAGCGCTCATTAAAAAACACAGCGCTAAAAACACTAATCTTATTTTCTTCAATATGGCCATACTTATCTTTTTTCTTGCAGGAGGATAGCGATGATTATATGCCGTAGATGGTAAAATAAGTAGAGACTAAATTCCTCTTTGATATTGAAATATTAACCACTCAATATTCGACTTCAAAAACATCTGAATCTTTTAATTACCTTTTTAGCCTTTTCGGGAGGAGTGCGCGCTTGCTGATTAAATATGGCGATGAATAAAGTATTACCGAAATCGTCTAATCAGGAGAATAAGCAACAACGGCGCTTAAACTCATTACATTCAAAGTCAACTTAGCTCTATTCGCGTCTACCCAATGTATTTACGTTGACGTGACTTATTTCTGTAATAAACCTGACTTATTTCTGTAACAAACCTGATTTAACATTCGCAGCTTAATAATATACAGACGCCTAGATAACTGGGTTTTTTAATTGCTTCATTGGGAGAAGTTTGAATGAAAAGAGTTCCATTTTTTGTGTCAGCAATGGCGGCGGCAGTTGTATTAAGTACGAATGCACTTGCGTCAGACGTTACAGTTTACGGTAAGTTACATGTATCCACAGACTATGTTACTGCTGGATCAAGCACCGACAGCCATGCTTCAATGCACAGTAACTCGAGTCGTTTGGGGTTCAAAGGTAAGGAAGAGTTGGATCACGGCTTAACGGGAATCTGGAAGTTTGAAAGTTCAATCGACATTTCCGACGCAGGCAATACTTTGAAAGCAAGAAACCGTTATGTAGGGCTTAGCCACTCAATGGGGCAAGTGATTTTTGGCTACCATGACACCCCTTTTAAGATAGTTGGTGGAATGGTTGAAACAATGGGCGACACTATCGGTGATCGCCGTGCAATTTTAGGCAACGGTGCTGGCAGTAACAAATTTAACACTCGCGCTAAGAACACAATCATGTACACGTCACCAAGAATGGGCGGACTACAAGTCAAAGCACTTCAGTCTTTAGGTGAAAATAAAAACCCAGATAACACCGATACACAACGCATTACGAGTGTAAGTGCATCATATGCGCGTGGCGACTTAAATGTTGCAGTTGCTTATGAAGACAACAAGCTTTTAGATGCGACCGGCGTACGTGCTGCAGCAGGTTACACTTTTGGTGGAACTACACTAAATGCACTTTACGAAAAATTATCTTCTGATACAGCAATGAAGTATGACCGGCCTGCATATGGTTTTAGTGTTGTTCAGAAAATCAAAAAAATTAAACTAAATGCTCAATGTTTTATGGCAGATGACTATACAGATACTGCAAAATCTGGCGCCTCTTTATTAGCCTTAGCCGCATCGTACAAACTTGGTAAGAAAACACAAGTGTACCTAGCATATGCAACCGTTAACAATAATGACAACTCGACCTTTGTTGTTGCAGACGGTGGACACGGATCTGACTATTCCACTAAAATTGCTGGTGAAGATCCAAGCGCTGTTTCTTTTGGAATGATTCATAAATTCTAACTATTAATGTAATTTAAAATCGAAATTATAAATAACGAGATATGGTAGCACCACATAGTTCCAATCTGTTTGATAAATTTCTTCCCTCCCCTTGCAAACCAGTCATTCTTTGACTGGTTTTTTTATAACAAAAATAATACGAAAACCACTTAATATAAAACATTCACTTCCTCAACAACCTATTTTTTCTTAAACATAACTGCATACCAAACATAGTTATTGTTTCCTTTTTGTAACAGCAACTGAAACAATTAACACAAATAAACTACACACCAGAAATATCATTGATACATCTGTTGGTTAATCTACTCCTGAGATTTAAATTAATCTAATCGATTCAATAAAGGAGATATATAATGAACAAGGAATCTAAAATAACCCTATGGCGTTCCCTCAAGGCAATTATGCTAAGTGGTATCGCATTATTAACACTCAGTTATGCGACAACTGGTTTTGCGATAATTTATAATGATCCCGAGCCAACAAGTGGCACTACACCACCAACCCCACCAATACCTACTTTTGTCCGCACCGGTAGCAGCATTAAGATTACTATTAAAAACACTTCCAGCGTTGAAGACGGATATCGGATTCAACGCCGATCTGGGAGCAACTGGATTACAATAGCATCGATAGGTGCTTTAGGTACGGGGGCATCATACAACAAGACTGAATATGGCATCCCCTCTGAAACGTTAAGATGCTATCGAGCACAGGTTTATAATGAATATGGAACACGTACTTCAGCACCTAGATGCGCTTACACAACCGATGGCAGAGACAACAAAGTGTGGCGAGTTCAAGTGGAATTAACAACCTCCCATATTTCAAATGCTAACACTGATGATGCCATATGGGTTCGATTAAACACATCGTCTCCAAGTTATGAACCAAGCGGTAATTTCACCTGGATGGACTATTCAACAAATGACTTTGAAAGAAGTGACGTAAAAAAATATGACTTAAATTTATCTGGTGTAAGTGATATGAGTGATATAAATCGAATTTATTTCGGAAAGTCAGGCAGTAATGGTTGGTGTATGAAAAATGTCAAACTGATCGTAAACGAAATTGATGTTTTTGAAAAAAGTTTTGCTAATGAAGCTTCTGGATGCCATTGGATGGATAATGATAATGGTAATTCAAACTACTATTTTATCGGAAAAAGTGAAATTCGCAATCACCCCAAATGGATTTCTTATAATCAAAATGGTGCATTACTCCTATTAACTACATTAGGTATCCCTGATGAAGAATTAGAAGAGCGAATTGAAGGTATTGTCGGTGATATGATGCACGATGAGCCATTATACTGGGGATACATTTACGATGAAGCAGTTTCAGTGACGCGTGGTTGCCCAAACACCGTTACAGAGTGCGGAAAAGTACATGTCGATCTTGACATGGGCGCGTCTCCTTCTTTTCTAGGTATACCTTTGCCAAACGTTGGGGTCGATGTAGACTTTGATTTAAATTTTCAATGTAATGGTGGGACTCTAAATATTTCGACAAGTAATTTCACATCGAATGCCAATTACAATTGGTTGCTAGATATTCTAAGCCTAGGTTTATTAGGCCTGGTAGATTCAGGGGTCGAAGATGCTGTTAAGAACGGTTGGAAAGCGATTTCTCAAAGTGTACCCGGCTTGCCAGACTGTAAAGCTTATGTAGATTTGAATAATACAGTTCGCCTTGAACAAGTAGAATAATTACTCAGCGATATAACTTAAAACACCTTTCACAAACACAAAAAAAGGCCTCCATTAATGGAGGCCTTTTTGGGTATGTGTACCACACAGCAGAGGCATCACCCGTTACCGATTAATTGCTTTTTCTATTTTGCTTTATATTCACGATTAAATATAAAAAGATATTCTGCAAACCAAAATGTTCTGTTACGGCGCTTTCCTGTCAACTCCTTTAATATTCCGTGTTTTACAAAATCATTCACCATCGCAGCTGCAGTATTTGTCTTAACCCCCAACAATTCTGCCACCATTTTTATATTTAACAATGGTGACTGATAGAGCGATTGCATTAATATTTGGGCATTTTCCTGCCGACGCGTACTAAAATGTGGCAGTACTTCACGCTCTAGGCGTTCCTTCATTAATAGAATATCTTTGAATACCTGAATGGAATTTTCTGCCGTTTCACACACTCCATATAAAAAGAAGACTAACCAGTCTTTCATTTTATTCGCTTCACGAACCGCCATCAGGCGATCCACATATTCGGTTTTATGCCGCTCAAAATAATCCGACAAATACAAGGCAGGTTTATGTAACAACCCAAAACTGGCCATATATAGGGCTATCATTAAACGTCCCAGCCGCCCATTACCATCAAGAAAGGGATGAATAGTTTCAAACTGGTAATGGGCAATCGCCACCTTAATTAGATGAGGTACATGCAAGGCTTCATTATGAATAAACTTTTCTAGGTCACTCATCAAATCCATTACTTCATCCTGATGAGGCGGGACAAATGCGGCATTCTTTAAACTGACACCAATCCAGTTTTGACTAACACGAAACTCACCAGGTTGTTTCATTTCACCTCGAGCACCCTGCATTAAGGTATGGTGAGTATCTTTTAGCAAGCGGTTGGAAAGTGGCAAGCTTTCCAATTGCTTGATTGCCTCGTTAATAGCGTGAATATAATTTTGCACCTCAATCCAATCATCCCTCTTTTCCGGTTCAATGTCTTGCTCACCCAACAATGCTTCTTCCATGTTAGTGCGGGTCCCTTCAATACGGCTGGACTGGGTCGCCTCCTTAGTTATATGCATTCGAATAAAAAAATCAACATTAGGCACAAGTTGCGAAAAAGCGTTTAACTCACCTAGCGCTCGGTCTGCATCACTCAGCAAACGCTGAATTTCACCATCGGACACCAGCCAAGCATGATTAATTGGTACCGGAGAAAAGCTCTTATATTGGTATTGTTGCTTATATATACCAGACTGGAAGTCGTTAATGTCCATCGTTATGTCCAAAAGTTGGGTATTTTTCGATATGTAGTGTTATATAAGTCGAAATGTAGCTTCATTTTCTCCTTATGTCAAATAGGCGGCCAGTTCTCGATATAAGTTAATCCTTATCTCACAAGAGGGGGCAAGCCTTACAAATCACATTTCCTCCCGCGCTTTGACTGCCCGACTAACTCCCGCATAACTCACACGAAAGTACTCGCTTCACAGATAAGTTTGACTTTTTATCGGCGCGCCAAGGCAAAGGCTACCCTTTAGTTTTTTGTAAAAATATTCGACATTTATCTTACGTTCGTTTTTTTATTTCCCAAAACCAACAAAACCCAATGAGCAACGCTCATTGGGTTTTGTAATAGATTCAGAAAATCATGCCTATCATCATTTAAAAAGATATCTTGCTATAATGTCGTCTCAATTTAATTATTTCACAGCATTAACAATGTTATTCAGCTAGAAAATATCAGCCATTTTAGACTTTTTCGGCAAGCTCCTTATCCTGACTACCACGTCGAAATATTTTGCCTAGCAAACGGAGCCACAATTCACGCACATCCATACCAACTGCAAATGCAGCAGGAATAGTTATCAAGGTAACCACGGTTGCGAATAACAATCCGGATGAAAGCGCCAAAGCCATAGGTGCAACAAAGGGATCACTGCCGCCCCAACCGTATGCTGTTGGCAACAACCCTACCACTGTAGTAGCTGCGGTTAAAATAACTGCACGTAGGCGACGTCTTCCCGCCAACAACAAGGCATCGATATAATGCATTCCATCGGCAATCGCCCTTTGTACAAAAACCAATAACACCAACGAGCTATTCACCACCACCCCGGCCAAAGCAACCATGCCCATCATGGCAAAGAAGGAGAGCGGCATAGGTTTCCAGAATGCATCATGCAGCTGAAAACTTATTATGATACCGATGGCACCAAAGGGAATAGCCAGCATTACAAAGAAGGGATACCAAACATTATTAAACTGGATAGCTAATATAAAAAAGATACCAATCATGGCAAACAAAAATGAGAAAGCGAGCCCCTTAATGGACTCCGTATTTTTCTCCGCTTCACCACCGTAGTTAATATCGACCTTGCGAGCAAACTCACCTACCCAATCAACCTGCTTTTCCGCCACTAGTGCGTTAATTTCCATGCTGGTGATTATGGATGTGTCTACGTTACCGATAACACTCACCACGCGCACACCTTGCTTGTGACGGATGGTGGTAAAACCTTCACTCTCTTCCAGTTTAGCCAGCTGAGATAAAGGCACTAGGCCACCACGCTGGTTGGGAATATTGATCTCTTTTAATACCTTAAGTTGATCCTCTTCTTGTGGATAACGAATCGTAATATCAAGCTCTTCAGTGCCACGACGCGTGGTACCAACAATCAAACCATTCACCGCAGCACGAACATGTGATGCCACTGTGCTCAGGTCCACTCCCGCATAAGCTGCAAAAACTCGATCCACTACGACATGCACTTCTTTATCACCGGCCTGTAGACCACTTTCCACCGAGGTGACGCCTTTAACCCCGTGTAAAAATGCCATCAGGTTTCTTGCAACTTGCTCGCTAGCTTCATCATCGTCGCCGGCAATCTCTATTTCTAGCGCACGGCCAGTTGGAGGACCCGGTCGCATTTCAGAAAAGGCGATAGTTAAATCAGGAAAAAGTCCCGGCAACTCTTTTTCAATGCGATGCATATCATCAAGGGCATCATGTTCAGGGCGAGAAATAGCCGGTGTATAGATTACCCTTGTTTGGGCAAAACGGGCACCACGTTGTTTTAAGGGGTCGCCCGCATCCATCTGCACTTGCCCCACAGAAGCTAGAGTGGTTTCCAAATATTCTTCATCCACTCGTTTACGTATTTCAATATCCACCTGTTGCATTTTTTCTCGCATTGCCTGCAACGAGGTACCAGGTTCGGCGGTTACACGCACCAGATACTGATCAACACCTACCGGTGGAAACAACATAAACGTGCTATTTTTTGCAATCACCATGCTGCCAGCAAGAATCGCGAATGATAGCAACACCGTCAACCAGCGAAAACGCAGTGCAAAGGTGAGTACCGAACCATAAACATTTTCTAGGAACACCAGCCATGCGCGCTCCTTAGGATGGGATGACGCCTTGGCCACCGATGCCACATGACTGGGCAGAACTAAAAATGATTCCAGCCATGAGAAAAACAACAACAGACAGACCACAACTGGAATGGCGACGATAAATTTTCCGATGATGCCGGACACAAACATCATCGGCAGGAAGGCGAGAATGGTGGTCAATACGGTTGCCGTAACTGGCCCCAACAACTCAACCGAACCTACCACTGCAGCCTCGCGGGGAGGCATCCCTTTTTCCATATGGTAGGTAATGTTTTCACCAATAATAATAGCATCATCCACCAACATTCCCAGCACCATGATAAAACCCAGCATGGAAATCATGTTTAAGGTGACACCAGAAATCCATAATACAAATAGACCAGAGAGAAAAACGATGGGCAATCCCCAGGTTGTGGTGAGAGCAACCGAAGGGCGTAAAAATAACAACAAAGAAAGAAATACCAAGATCAAACCAACTATACCGTTATTGGTCAATACCCCTAAACGCATACGTGTCAGTTTGGACATGTCTTGTGAAATATTAACATGCACCTCCTCACCGTATTTCTCCGTAATCGTATCCACATAAACGCGCACCGCATCCACCGTGGTAATGATATCGGCATCGGTTTTTTTCATCACTATCATGTTGAGTGCAGGAGTGCCTTGCACATCATAATAGAGCCGTGCCTTTTGCAACTCTTCAGTGATGTCAGCCACGTCTTTGAGTAACAATGCATCGCCGCGTTCATTGGCTCGAATCACCAAATTACCAACATCTTCGGGGTTCTTAAATTCACCCACCACACGCACTGCCTTCTGACCCTCTGGTGTGTCTATCTCGCCGCCCGGTGCATTGATATTCCACTTGGCAAGCAGCGTAGCTATTTCACCAATGGAGACACGATTCATTTTCATTTTGGCTTCATCGATGGTAATGCGTAGCTCTGCCTTGCGACTACCCTGCACAGTGACTCTGGCAATACCGGGGATATTGAGAACATCATCTGCAATATCATCACCGATGCGTTTTAACACCAGTTCATTTAAATCCCCCGATATAGCCAACTGGATGATGGGAAATACCGCGCCATCAATTTCTAACACTGAGGGTTCCGCTGGCATGTCATTGGGCAACACAGCACGGTCAACCGCTAGTTGTACATCACTGGTAATACGATCACGATTTGTTGCATCTGGGTCCAACTCCAAAGTGATGGAGGCGGAACCGGGAAAAGAGACCGAGGTAATTTTATCCACACCACTGAGTGCTTTAAGTTGTTGCTCGACGGGAGTGACAATCAGTTTTTCAATCTCTTCCGGCGTCGCTCCTGGATAAACTGCCGAAATGGAAACTTGATCCAAACTCACATTGGGAAAAGCTTCTCGATTAATATTAAATGCGGCATAAAGTCCGAGCACCACCAACATGATAGAAATAAGGTTAACCATCAACCCTCGTTCAACAAGAAAACGCATCATTGAACTCATGTTTTATTCTCCCTTTTTATTCATTGTCAGCGGCATTAACCGTTGAGCCATACCGCCGCGCAAAAGATTCAGCCTTGCATAACGGTGCGCCAGATCAATACGTTTTTGCTGTAGAAGAAATTTCGCTATGGACAAATCATTCTCAAACATAATCAATTCCTGAGTAGTTGTCCTACCACGATGATAACGGCTCTCTGCTTCATTCAATTTTTGCTGCTCTCGAGTTACGCGTTTCACATATTGATTAATCGCAGCATCGGTTGCCGTTATCTCCTGCAACAGCCCATACACGGCATAATTTAATTCCAGTTTAATATTTTCTATTTCTCGTAAAGCGATGGTTCTATCCATCATCGCCTGCTCTAATTCGGCCACGATACCTCGCTTATCTACCGCACGACTATATTCCACGCCAGCCATTAAAGCGTAGTCTGTTTCGTTTACCGTGTTGTTCATACCGTTTTTGCCATAGGCCGATCGAGTACCTATGGACATTACGAGATCCAGTTTATTTTTATTATTATTTCGCAGATCATCGAGCATAGTCTCTGCCAATTTAATTTTGGCATCTTGTATACGCAGAGAAGGAGAATAGCTAATTGCCTCGTCTAGTGCAGTCTGTTCCTTATCGGGAAGCGCGGGAAGAGAACGAGGCATCACCGGTTTAAACTTATCCTGGTAAGCTCGGCCCATTAATCTATTGATAGCTGCCGACTGTTGCAACCATGCCAGCTGCAAACTGCTCTGGTCCGCCTTAAGGCTTTGCAGTTGTGCGACCACTTGCAGTAGGTCCTTTTCTTCAGCCAAACCTAGCTTGGTATTCTTTTTAATAAAAGTAATCAGACGTTCGGCACGCTCCATCGCCTGCTTATTATTCTTTATGCTCGCTTGAATCAACAAGGAGGCGTAGTAAGTCTCCACCACTTGCGTAGTAAAATTATCTTGCAACACCAGCCGACTCTCTTCACTCAATGCAGTGCCCGCTTCAGCCTTTATCAAACCATTATGAAAAAGTGGATTGCCCGCACCTTGTTGCAGCGGTTTACGATAACTCAAATCCAAATTGATACGGTGAGCAGGATTAGGAAATTCTTTAGAAAATACAAACTCGGAGTTTTCAATGGAATAGTTGGCGTTACCTCCAATCACATCACCATTAGGTAACATGCGACTCATACCTGCCATGGTATTCAATTTGTTGGAAGGGGTGCCGGTAAAACCAACATCATGATCAAAGTTCGTTTTACCAGTCACATTCCAGCCCAGTTTACTATTTACCTTATCCGACTCCAAGGCAGCCCTTTCAGTTTGCATGGCTGCAATTTGCAATGGCAGTGAGTTTGTCAGCGCTGTTTGCAACACCCGATCCAGTGTCATGGTTTCTGCTGACGCAGTGGCCATATTCAAAACACCTAACAACAAAGAAATGCCTAGTGATTTTTTCATTTTATTTATCTGCATATCTATTACCTATCTGCCTTTACAGCCCGATAAACGAATTCACTGATCTCATTCACCACGGCCTCCTTTTCAATCAATAAACATTTGCATTCATGCTCATCACTCAACTGAATAAGCTTGTCTCTGATTGGGGTACTGGCCGCAAAAAAGTTTACCGCCCCACCTATAACAAGATGAACCAAGCCGCTATCGACTTGACGAAACACCCCTTGCGCAGTGCCCTCTTGCAATATCTCGTGTAGATAATCCTTCAGCTTGCCCATAGCGGTGAGAGTTTCCGTAGACATATTGGCACCACCCGATGCGATCTCACGCATCATGATCGGAGAGAAATGAGGGCAAGATAAAACAAAGTCTGCTGTGGTTTGGATAAAAACATCCAATTTTTCCCGAGCATCACTCACCTTCTGCACCCTATCCCTAGTCACCTCCAACATCGAGCTGACCATATGCACAATCACACCGTGATAAAGCGCCTCTTTATCGCCCACTCGGTAATAGATGCTGGACTTGCTAATCCCTGCCTCTGCCGATATTTCATCCACCCGCGCACCAGCAAAACCTTTTTCCGCGAAATGGATCGCCGCCACATCAAGGATATGTCGACTAACATCCGACATCTCTTTATTAACATGCTTAGTACTCAAAACTTCACCTTTCGAACGCCATTACCTTTTGCAATAGATATTTGTACTAAATAGTACAACCAGATAGTACAGAGTATATTTTTTTCACGAAAAGGCAAAGGGGATATTTGTAACAAAACGTAACCGGAGTGGTTTAATAATATTGGAAGGCTTTATAACTTATAATCAATCGACCAAAAGATAGTAAATGACCGGCAAATCAACGCGAAAAGAGCGGGGGGAGCTTTACACCTGAACAAAAACTAGATTATGCCAAATTGATGGTAAGGAGAATGACACTACTCAACAGGTTATGGATATTTCAGGTGCAAGATCAATAGCTGTAGGTCGACGGGAAAGTAACAATATTTGGCCGCGCAACACCTATCGCTGTTGCATGATAAAGCGCACCAGCAAATTCTATTTTGAGGGGCACCATGGTGTTGTCTTAATTTAATTATTTCACATTATTAACAATGGTTATTTAGATATTCATCAAGCCCAATCATTGAGCTTGATGTTTTAGCTAGGCCATCTAACAAGGTGACGCATTCAGAAAAAGTTACCTTAATCGTTAGCTTTTTAATCTGTCGTTATAGCTGGAGAAGCTTATCAAGAAAATGCGTCGAACCCTGCACAAGCATGTATTGTCAATCCCGCCTCTCGGTTGAATTTTTGACTACTGGGGAAATTTATCGCATTGCCACAGCCAATTACGACAATAGCCTCGATATCTGGGGATCGTGATATCGCTTCCGGCACTGGATCACGCGTATATACTTGAAATTGATTCGTATATATCCCTAGGTTTATCATGAAGTCTGAGCTTATCTCATAAACATGATTCGCCATGCCTCCTATTACTGTCTGAACTCGCTTTGGTGTTTTTGTTGGTAGTTGACTACCTGATGGATACAGCATAAAAAAACCACTAACGACGGTATGACCACCTGGGTACGTGGCTTTTTCCGTTGAATACATTTTATCAAAATCATACCGGCTCCAGTGAATTAGCACATCTCCATTTTTTAATACATAGGAGTGGAGCATTTTTTCCGCTGTACCGTTAGAGTTGGAGTGGCGATTTTTGCCCGCAGGAGTCGCGTTACATTTCCTACATGTACAATGTATTGTCATTTATTTTCACCATTTTTATAAAGTTTTTCCATTCCTTTAGGCGTGCTATCAGAAATAGTTAGAATTAAAAATTTTGACGTTTATGGAAACGCTTTTATCTTAGTAATTATTAAAGTGTCATTGAATATAAAAATACATCAACGCTATGATCAGGTCGCGTGGTTCTATCTCAAATTACAGTTTAATAATTCAGAATATCGCACTTGAGATACCAAAATAATCAATAGTGAATATATCATGACCAATTTTAAAGGGATCCATTTTCAGCGCACGTTGGCGTCAAACCTTACGATTCAATAATCTTCCCGCGTTTTATACAGAAAGCTAGGGGTTTTCCTTTTGCCCGTGTAAAATCCCATTTCTAACATTTTTCAATTCGATAATAGGTAATAACATGAAAAATACCGGCAGAGCGGCCTTAGTAACCTTCAGTCTAATCACATTTTTATCAGCAGAAGCCTATGCTGCAACGGAATGGAATGTATCCTTATGGGGAAAGCAGCGTGCTTTTACCGAAAACGTAGAGAAACTCGCCGAATTGGTCGAGAAGAAAACAGACGGAGAATTCCGACTCAAGATATCGTACGGTGGTCTCTCTAAATCCCGCGAGAATCTCGATGGTCTTTCCTTTGGCGCGTTTGAGATGGCGCAGTTTTGTTCCTTCTACCACAAAGATAAAAACCCGAGCATTACCGTTACCGAACTTCCGTTTTCAAAGGAGGTGTCGCTCGCACGTCTTGCCGAGATTTTTCAGGCGGTAAACAAACACCCCATCGTCGTTAAAGATCTTGCTCGATGGAATGTAACTTTACTAATGCCAACACCATTGCCGCAATACAATATTGTCAGCAAAACAAAACCCATAGAAAGTTTAGCGGACTTCAAAGGAATGCGCGTTCGCGGCCCCGGCGGCATAATGGGGGTGCTCAGTAAACTCGGCGCCAGCAAGACAACCGTGCCGTTTTCTGAAGTGCGACAAGCTATGGATTCAGGCGTCATTGATGCGGCATCCTTTGCACCCCATGCACACCTAGCGACCAATACTTATAAAGTAGGCAAATGGGCAACGACAAATCTCAACCTAGGCACTGCTAATTGCCCAGTGGTGGTCAACAATGACGCATTAAACGCTTTGAGTTCAAAACACCGCGCTGCACTGGAAGGTTCCGTCGACGAAGCGATGACATACTACGTGCAAAATTACGAAAATAAAACGACAAGTAAATACCAGCAAGCAATCGAACAAGCCGAACTAAAACAGATTACTTTCACTGAAAAACAAACGGCCGAGCTCAACAGCCTGGCGGAATCTGTTCGTGATGACTGGGTGAAAAAATATTCGAAACGGTTTGATTCCCAGGCTCTTTTTGACTTCACAGAAAATCTCTTCGCGAAACAATAATAAAAAATAAATCGAATAATCATGACGGATGGACATCACATTGTAGAAAATGATTCCACTCTCAGTCGCGCAGACCGTTTCTTTTTCCGATTCGAATCAGCGTTAACACTGGCGGGCGGCATTCTCATTTTTCTTTTGGTACTGTTAACAACGGTCAACGTACTTGGGCGTTGGGTTTTTTCTACACCTATTTCTGGATACATAGATTGGGTGGAACAAGCCATGGCCTTTTTTGCCTTTCTTGGTCTGGCTTATACCCAACGCGAGGGTGGTCACATACGCATGGATATGTTGATCTCTCATTTACGTGGCCGCATGTTATGGATAAGCGAATTTATTACGACGCTGTTAATGTTTGCCATAACTTTGATACTCATCTATGGATCGTATTTGCATTTCTTGCGCGCCTTTCAACTCGGTGATTCTTCCGTCGATATAAACCTACCCACCTGGCCAGCCAAGCTGGTTGTACCTGTTGCCCTTTCGGTATTAGCTCTGCGTTTTATTTTGCAGCTATGGGGTTATGCACGTGCGATAAAAAATAATGACCCCAAACCTGTGGCAGTGCCACTGATTGAAGATGCCGCGACTATCG
>JAOTSL010000235.1 GCA_029864945.1 Gammaproteobacteria bacterium | reverse complement strand
ACCCTCCGAATTAGTTATTCGCTTATCATATTTTAATGCCGCTGATTCGCACTCAAGTGCAAGCTCGACAGCATCTTCTGCCGATATACCCCACGGGTGATACAAATCCAGTGAAGGATAATCCCATGCAAGATCTTCGGCCAATGGCAAACCGGAAAATGTATCTTTAGATGTGAAGCGCGCAATATCTACAGCGACTTTAACGGCCTCTTTAATCGCTTTATCACTAAAGTCGGATGTACTCGCCGAGCCTTTACATTGATCAACATAAACCGTGATATTTAAACCCTTGTCTTGATGATGCTCCAGCGTATCAATTTCATTTTGACGAACGGTAACGGACAAACCATTTGCTTGGGAAGCTGCAACCGCTGCTTCGTGTGCACCAAATTTTTTGGCTGCTTTTAATGCGAGTTCAATACAGGCCTCGTAGTCGCCCTGTTTTTTATTTAGGGCTTTGCCTGGCAATTTCCTTGGCAACTTACTTTGCGCTTTACTTGACATTAGTTCCGCCCACTGTCAGCTCATCAACCTTTAATGTGGGCTGACCAACACCTACCGGTACACTCTGCCCTTCTTTTCCGCAGGTACCGACACCTTCATCTAGCTTAAGGTCATTACCAACCATACTCACTTTCGTAAGCACATCTGAACCACTACCAATAAGTGTTGCGCCGCGCACTGGGTTTGTAATTATTCCATCTTCGATTAAATATGCTTCACTGGCAGAAAAAACAAATTTTCCCGATGTAATATCCACCTGGCCACCTGCAAAATTAACGGCGTATAAACCTTTTTTCACCGAAGCAATAATTTCATTAGGATCAGAGTCACCCGCAAGCATATAAGTATTGGTCATCCGAGGCATTGGTAAATGCGCATATGATTGACGTCTTCCATTACCAGTCGATTGTGTGGACATGAGTTTAGCGTTAAGTTTATCGTGTATGTAACCGGTTAGTACGCCATTTTCGATTAATGTAGTGCATTGGGTGGGCGTACCTTCATCATCAACATTTAGCGAACCTCGTCGCTGATGCAAGGTTCCATCATCCACAATAGTACAAACAGTCGATGCGATTTTTTCACCTATACGACCACTAAACGCAGAACTGCCTTTACGGTTAAAATCCCCTTCGAGCCCATGCCCAACTGCTTCATGCAATAAAACACCGGGCCAACCCGGACCTAAAACCACTGGCATTTTACCGGCCGGTGCATCAACAGCATCAAGCTTTAAAACAGCCTGACGAACTGCTTCAATTGCGAATGCTTTGGCGCGTTCATCTTCGAGAAAATAACCATAGCCAACTCTCGCTCCACCACCTGAGCCACCTTGTTCACGCTTACCATTTTGCTCAACAATGACACTCACGCTTAAACGTACCAATGGGCGTATATCAGATGCCAGGGTACCATCAGATGCAGCGATTAGAATACTATTGTGAACACCTGCAAGGCTGACTATAACTTGACTGACTCGTGGGTCGGCGTCTCTGGCGTACTGATCTACGCTCTGCAGTAAACGTACTTTTTCCTCAGACGATAAACTGCCAAGAGAATCCAGCGGTGAATATAGTTGTTGTGAATTAAGCGATGGAGATAAGGCGAGTGCGGATGATTTTTGGCTTTGGCTTTGACTAAAGCTCTGACTCTGGCGAGAAATCGCTTTTACCGTTTTACTGGCATTTTTAAGTGCGAGCAACGAAATGTCATCGGAATAAGCGAAACCGGTTTTTTCCTGACTGACGGCGCGAACACCTACGCCACTTTCAATACCAAAACTTCCCTGCTTAACAATGCCGTCTTCCAAGCCCCAAGATTCGAATCGGCTGCTCTGAAAATATAAATCAGCATAATCAATACCGGCAGGAGAGATTAAGCCCGACAATATTTTATCTAAGTCATTAACATCTAGGTCAGTAGGCGCTAATAAAGATTCATCAAACTTATTCTTGCCTACCATTATATGCCGACTATTCCTGTTTACAGTTTTCTATGCTCTATTGCCGGGAAATTTCTGCGTGTACTGGCTAATCGTTCTTCATCGATATTAGCGAGCACAAACCCGGAGCCTTGAGGTAAACGATCCAATACTGTTCCCCATGGGTCAACAATCATCGAATCACCATGAGTTTCACGACCGTTGACATGATAACCACCTTGCGCTGCAGCAATAACAAACGAGAGATTTTCTATAGCACGAGCACGGACAATAACTTCCCAATGAGCACGACCGGTAATTGCCGTAAACGACGAAGGCACAACAAATATTTCAGCGCCTTTATCAAGCAATGCTCTGAACAGCTCGGGGAATCTCAAGTCATAACAAATCGCTATACCCATCCTTCCAAAAGGTGAATCAATAACGACGACTTCGTTACCGGGCTCCACTGTATTTGATTCGGCATAATGCTCGTTAGTGTCAACAAGCTCAACATCAAACAAGTGGATTTTGTCATAGCGAGCTACCCGTTCTCCGCTATTATTAAACACCAAACAAGCGGCCCGTACTTTATCTCCGCTTTTAGCAAGTATTGGCACTGTACCGCCAACAATCCAGACATTATTTTTTACTGCCTGATCGACAAGAAAGTCCTGGATTTTTCCCTGACCATCCTGTTCTGCATTTGTTACATTATCTATTTCATTATTCGCCATTAGAGCAAAATTTTCGGGTAAAACAACCAAACCTGCGCCCGCTTTAGCAGCAGCATTTATGCTACGTGCAGCTTCATTCAAGTTAGCATCAATATTTGGCCCAGATGCCATTTGTATTGCTGCAACACACTTCATGAATGTTTCTCCTTTAAACTCTCAAACTCTGACTATCGCTCTAGTATAAAAACTACTGGAAAAATGCGGAAATTCACGCAAATAGTTACCAATTATCTCTAAAATCTATTTTGTAAATCAAATAAATAGTTAACATGAAAACCTGATGGTAATTTTACAGTTACAACATCAAGGTGATTATAACCTGTTTTTAGTTGTTAAACAGTGGGGCAATGACTTCTTAAATCAATCAATCTTTATGCCAGACTACGAGTCAATATAACCCCAGTAAAATAGCCGGCCAACATAGCGATTACAAAAAAACTTATTCAAAAAGCTCATCAATTTGAGCCCCCCTATCCTTTAAATTTTTAACTACAGGCGTTATTTTAGGAGCCTCCCACGACCCCTTTATTGTGTACTGCACCGATAAAATATCGTCAATCTGTTTCTCGAATAATTTTTTCAATGCGTAAACCTGTGCCGCCAAAAGTGGGTTAACTAATGGGTTCGCAGCAAGCGCAGCAAGAGTGGATATACTGTCCCCCACCAATCGGCGATTCACTGTCACGAGTTGATCATAATCTTCCGCAACCAATCCAATTCGGCCGGCCATTAATATATCTGCCATTGGCCCATCCAAGCTCAAGTCTGCGGTAAATGCATTGCCGTCTTCTATTTGATACTTACCTTTTATCGAGTCAAAAAGCATTCCCTTTTTAAATACATCACGAAAATCAAGCAATAGTCGCCGCGGTATAAACAACCCTGCCATTTTCGCTGCACCTAATTCGAAATCTAATAGACTGGCATCTTTCAAATTTATATCCATTGTGCCTGTTGCAACTTCAAAACTAAAGCCTGATGGCTTACCCGCCCAATTTGCTTTAATTCGTACATCGCCCTTGCCACCGCCAAATGCGTCCGCAAATCCCCAGCTAGTAATCGTTTTACCCAGATGAGAGGTATTAACCAAAATATCAAACTTTGAACGCTGCTTACCATCCACTTCTACCCAGTCCCCCGTGGCTGAGATATCGGTGTATTTTGTTTTCATAGAAAACTGATCTAAATGCAATCCCGATTCAATTTTGCTAGCCATCAGGTTTAAAGCACCAAAGTTTTTAGTGTTAAAAACAAAACTTTTTGCGCTCACTTTTACTTCAGGCATTTTTCGCGGATCGAGATAAACGTCTTCCTCAACCTCATCGGTAGTATCACCTCTAACTACCACCAGTTTTTCCATATTTATAATCAATGGCGCACTAGACAAAACAACGGGGATAAATACTTCGCCGGCTAATTCGTCACCACTTAAATGAATTGACCATAACTGCGCTCCAGAAGAGGCTTGCACTGATGTCTCATTAAACCAACTGCCAAATATTTCAAGCCGACCAATATGAACGTCAAAATACTGAGAGCCACCGGCGCCATCACCATCGATAAGAGGTATTTCGTTTTCAGCCGGAAAAATAATTGGCTCCCACTTAGCCCAGGAAAATCGCTCGAGACGGCCTATAAATCGATAACCATTCTCTGTCGGGAGAACAGCCTTTTGGCCAAAACCTACTCCACCGCGTGTAATTAATTGAGAAGCCCCAGCTGGCACAATTTCAAACAAGGCGTCAAGACTATTTGTTTTTATACCCAAAAGACGCTTCACTCCACTTAACTCTGCCATCAGCTCAAGTGAATCAGGCGCTCCCTGCTGTTTCCCTAACGGATACGGTAATGATAATGCAACATTTTCAAGATCAGCTTTTAGCTCAAGTTTCAAATTTGACGTAATATTTGGATTTTCAAACAGGATCGGAATTTTTATTGCTGCTTCTAGTTTCGTCTGACCAGAGAGATAACCTCCCCAATGTCCTTTATCAATAAATTTACCGAGTAAATTCGTAATTCTTTTCTCATTAGCCTCAATTTCACCAGCGATTACAATGTTACGGTAGGCACCACCTTCATCCCTAGTTTCAATGCCGCCTTTCAACTCTATTTCATCCATG
>JAOTSL010000234.1 GCA_029864945.1 Gammaproteobacteria bacterium | reverse complement strand
AAATTTGCCAAAGTACAGGCCAACGGGTTAAACGAATCACTAATTAACATGGATGACTCATCAAACGGAATAATTATTGAGTCCTTACTGGCATACATGCCCTACTTCATCCATAAAAATCCTGAATCTGCTTTTATTGTTGGATATGGCGGTGGCATAACAACACGTGCATTCACACAAACAGATATAAAAAATATACGTGTAGTAGAGCTGGAGCCTATCGTGATCCAGGCAGGTAGGGTAATTAAAAATGGGCCAATTTCCTCGCTTGATGACCCTCGCGTGACACTGGATATTAACGACGCAAGAAACACGTTGCTCATTGAAGATAGAAAGTACGACATCATTGCCTCACAACCCTCTCATCCCTGGTTAGCTGGCGCGTCAAATGTTTTTACTCAGGAGTTTTTTCACCTGGTAAAAAACCGGCTAAATGATAACGGTATTTTCAGTCAGTGGATAAATTTATTTAGAATGGATGCCACCACCCTTCGTTCATTATTTAAGGCTTTTTACAGCGTATTTCCCGAAGGTGTTACTTTCGCCAACCTAGAAAGCGGTGATTTAATGTTGCTCGGCTCCAGCTCACCAATCACTTTCGATTATGCACAGTTTGAAAAGCGAATGAACCCTTCAATATTAAAAACACTATCGCATTACAATATTTACAAACCAAATGATTTATTATGGTACTTTTCTCTATCCCGCGAAGAAGCCATGCGAGCAGCAGGTGACATTACGCCCAATAAAGATACTAATATATTCGCCGAAGTACGCCTTTCTGCAATGCTTGATAAACCACAGCACAATGAAGACCCTTATCTATTTTTAGAAAAACACTTTCAATTTGATGCTACCCCGTACCTAGATGAAAGCGACTCAAAAAATCAACTTTATGCTGCCGGAAAAGTTTTCCTTTATTGGGAAGAGTCTGTCATCACATTTAAAATCGCCAAACAACTCTACAAACTGGATAAAACATGGGGAAAAAGCCTCAAACACGAAATATATTACTGGAGACATGACTGGAAGAAAGCCACGCAATTGTACAGCACCCAACGAGACTGGCTAGATGCAACACACTTGCACCAACTTGAAATCTCGCTTCGAGAAAAAAATTGGCAGTTTGCCTTATCCATTATCAATAATATTAAAAGTATCAAGCAACAAAGAGTCGGTTATGCAATGCTATTGTTTTATCAAAACAACTGGCAAGAACTATCTAACATCGATCCCATTAGCAGTGAAGAACACCAATGGACATTACTCGGTATGGCAAAATTTAACCTGACTGAAGCCGGCAAAAAAATGTCCGCTATTTTACCAGCAACGACAACAAATACTCATCAATTACGATTGCTTATTCAGTATTACGCATCTATTCAGGACAGCACTAACATGAATATATGGAGCCGTCATTTGGTACAGGTTATTGACAACAAACTTAGTCGTTATATAACGCTGGCAAACGCCGCACTGAACGACAACGACTTTGAATGGAATCAGCTATTGCTGGCAGAAATTAAACGATTAAACCCAAATAGCCCAGATCTGAATGAGCTAATTAAACAACGCTTAGCAAAAAAAACAGAAAAGACTAGCACTACATTATAAATGAACTAAACTTGGCCATAAGCTTGGATAAAGTCCGTATAAAAATCCACCTCATTACAAATAAAGAGATGATTGAAAAACAAACAACGTAAAATTAATATCAATTATTTATTTAATATTTTTAATCAAGTTCATACTTATCAGGCCGATAAAATGTCTCGACAACCTAGCTTTACGAACACTCTAGACGGATTATAAAAAAGACTCGAAAAAAATAGCCAGACTGCATATCTTTTGCATTCAATTTATTAGCGCTTATCGCATTTAACAAATGGCCCCTAATTGATTTTTCCAGGTTAACCAAATTATTGAACGTTACACACAAGGATACACACTATGAGTAAATCACAACTTTCACAACTTTCACAACTTTCACAACTTCATGCATTTGGCCAAAGTTTTTGGTACGACAATATACAGCGTTCCATGCTGGAAAATGGCGACTTGCAAGCAATGATCGACAATGACGACTTAAGGGGTATCACTTCAAACCCTTCTATATTTGAAAAAGCCATTAATGGCAGTGCAGACTACGATTCGTCACTAAAAAATTATATTTCAAGTACAACTTCGCCTAACGGACGGGATGCTTTTTTTGCACTCGCGGTAGAGGATATACAAGCGGCGGCAGACCTACTTCTCCCCGTTTATGAAAGCAGTGATTTTGTTGATGGGTATGTCAGCCTAGAGGTTTCACCTGACCTTGCGAATGATACAGAAGCCAGCGTTAAAGAGGGCCGCGACCTATTTGAGAAAATCAATAGACCAAACGCTATGATAAAAATTCCCGCCACCAAAGCCGGAATTTCGGCAATAGAACAACTCATTGCTGACGGCATCAATGTTAATGCTACCTTGTTATTTTCTGTTGAGAGATACGTAGAAGTTGCCCAGGCCTACATCAAAGGCATTGAGCAACGTAAATCACGCGGACTACCTGTTAATAACGTTTCCTCAGTTGCCAGTTTTTTCATCAGCCGAGTAGATAGCAACATTGATGAGAAATTAGATAAAGTTGGCCGTGATGTATCGTACTTAAAAGGACAGCTAGGCATATCCAATGCGAAACTGGCTTATCAAAAATACCTGGCGCTTTTTAGTGAGAACGCGTTCCATCATTTGCACACAGTAGGCGCTCAACCACAACGTTTACTATGGGCAAGTACCGGAGTTAAGAGCCCCGCATACAGTGACGTGCTTTATATTGAGCAACTCATCGGAAAAAATACCGTCAATACCATTCCACCAGCAACGGCTGCTGCGTTTAATGATCACGGAAAACCAGAATCAACACTTGAAACCGACATACAGAATGCTGAAACAGTCGTTGCCGAAATTAAAAAGCTTGGCGTTAACCTCGACACGATTATGAATACCTTAGAAATAGATGGTGTAGAGATCTTCAAAACGTCATTTTTTAATTTACTCAAATCTATCGAAAAGAAAATATCAATAGCGACTCAGCCGGGCTCTAGCAATGTTGCTTAATATGACTTTTAAAATATCATAATATCGCAGGGATAAATTATGCGTTCACCGAACATCTATCCCTCGGCAGACGAGCTATGCTCAGCTGCAGCAGATTTCTGGCTTGCTGCCTACTCTGCTGCAGTTATCGAGCATGGCAGTTTTCATGTCGCCCTTTCTGGCGGCACAACGCCAAAGCGATTATATGAAAAGCTCGCCACAGCGCCTTATCAGTCAAAAATAAACTGGCAAAACGTACACATTTATTTTGGCGATGAGCGCTTTGTGCCGCTTGATCATCCTGACAGTAATTACAACATGGCCAATACCGCGTTATTTGCGTTAATTGACTGCCCGCCCAGCAATATTCACCCAGTTTCTGTCGAATCAGAATCTGCTGACTTTGCAGCGAATCAATACGAAGCAGTTTTGTTAAAAGAACTGCCCAAAAACAGTAACAACACACCTCAGTTTGACCTTGTTTTACTCGGCCTTGGCCCTGATGGTCATACGGCGTCCTTGTTTCCCGGAACAGATGCTGTAAATGAAAAGATTAAACTCTGCCGCGCCGTTTTTGTGACAAAACTGGACAGTTGGCGGGTAAGTATCACGTTTCCCGTGATAAACGATGCAAAAAATATATTGCTGCTTAGTGAAGGCAGCGGCAAAGTGGATATTATTAAAACCCTTACCGATAAAAATACACCTGAATTATCATACCCCATCCAATACGTTCGTCAGACAAGCGGCTTCTTCTGGTACGCGGATAAGGCTGCAACACCATAAACTATGGGCAATATATAGATTTCTTGTCACTGATAGCGACATATCCAGCCAATGAATAGTAATCTTATCATTGCTAATCTCCTCATACAGGCTATAATAATGAATACTAACTTGTCTATTAAGTGAATTATTACACCTTAAGAAAAGATAACTTATCATTATGAATTTCGAGTCTATGACCGATCAATCCATCACAGCTGAGATCGGTCGCCGAATTGAGCAAATGCGACTGGAGCAAAATCTCACACAACAGCAAGTAGCTGATGAGATTGGCTTGTCTCGCGTGAGTTACCGTAAACTGGTTGGCGGTTCAGGCAAATTTGAAAACATTATCGCCGCGCTTCGTGCTTTAGGCAGAATTGATTTGGTTGAGCACTTTGTGCCCGAAACAACATTCAGCCCCATGGAACAACTAAAATTAAAAGGCAAACAAAGACAACGCGCAACAGGTGAGCACACAACAAAAGACCATGCCAATAAACAAGATAACGAGCTGGACTGGTAATGCAAAACCTGGCTGAAGTGCGCTTATGGGAAGAATTAGTTGGCGCACTTGCCTATGACACAACGTCCAAAATAAGCACCTTTGAATACGCCCCTGAATGGATAAACAAAGGAATCGAAATTGCGCCCTTACGCATGCCTTTATCTTCCAAAAAATTTCAATTTAGCGACTTAAACCCGGAAACCTACAAAGGCCTCCCCCCCATATTTGCCGACACCTTACCCGATGATTTTGGTAACGCCGTTATCAATGCCTGGTTAACAAGAAATGGACGCGACGTTAATTCATTTACCTCTTTAGAACGACTACTTTACACTGCAAATCGTGGAATGGGTGCGCTTGAATTCGAACCAGCAATATCACGTGCAACCATAAACACTGAGCAAATTGAGCTTGATGCCCTAATTGAAATGGCGCAGAAAATTCTGGATCAGCGCACTGGATTTGCTACAGGCGTGCA
>JAOTSL010000233.1 GCA_029864945.1 Gammaproteobacteria bacterium | reverse complement strand
AATGCGTGCCAAGGGAAAAACTTCAGAAGCTGTAAAACGTTTAATCGGTTTGCAACCTAAACAGGCAACAGTCATTAGAGACGGCGTTGAATTAAATATTAGCATTGAGCAGGTCGGTCTGGATGACACAATAAAGATCAGGCCAGGTGAACAAATTCCGGTTGATGGCGTTGTTATCGAAGGTGGGTCCGTTGTTGATGAATCAATGTTGACAGGTGAGCCACTAGGGGTAAAAAAACAAATTAGGGATCATGTTACAGGCGGAACAATCAATAAAAATGGTAGCTTTCTTTTTGTTGCTAAAAAAATTGGAAAAGATACTGCGCTTGCGCATATTGTGGCACTTGTCCGCCAGGCGCAGAATAGTAAGCCGAAAATTGGAAAGTTGGCTGATAAGATCTCCTCTATATTTGTACCATCGGTGTTATTGATTTCTATTACGACATTTTTGGTTTGGATAAACGTTGGTTCATTAGAAAATCTCAATCATGCGTTGTTAGCAGCAATGACCGTACTTATTATTGCATGCCCTTGTGCGTTAGGTTTGGCGACGCCAATTTCCATTATGGTCGGCGTAGGTAAGGCTGCAGAATTTGGTGCACTTATTCGTAATGGTGAAGTGTTGCAAACAGCAGGTGAGATTGACGTAATTGTATTTGATAAAACTGGCACTATTACCGAAGGGAAACCGTCAATTCAATCACTGCTAGCAATCGAATACGATGAAACAGAATTATTGCAATATATTGCCAGTGTTGAAGATAAATCTGAGCATCCATTATCGATGGCAATAATTAAAAGTGCACAGGAAAAGAACATACCATTACTTGAAGTAGCCAATTTTAAAGCGCTAAACGGTAAGGGTGTAGAAGGATATGTAGCAGGTAAGCAGGTGTTGATTGCTAATGAAAAACATATACTTACAACCGGAATAAAAGAGAGCGATTTCCGTTCAATTGCTGATGATTTGTATGAAAAAGCGATGACAGTTCTGTTTGTTGTTATTAATGGGAAGCTTGCCGGCATAATTGCTATTGCTGACGGAATAAAAAAAGACTCAGCATCAGCGATAAAACACCTTAAGTCAGAAGATATAAAAGTTGTTATGTTGACTGGTGATAATAAGGCAACAGCAAATGCGATTGCGCAGCAGGTTGGTATAGATGAAGTTTATGCCGAAGTGTTGCCCGAAGATAAAGCGGAAATAATCAAGCGTCTGCAAAACCGATATAAAACTGTTGCGATGGTGGGTGATGGCATTAATGACGCGCCAGCACTTGCATTTTCAAACGTAGGATTTGCAATAGGGTCGGGAGCAGATGTTGCGATTGAAAGCGCCGATATTACATTGATGACAAGTTCATTAATGGGTGTGGTGAACGCAATTAGTGTATCAAAGGCAACAATTAAAAATATAAAGCAAAATTTATTTGGTGCTTTTATTTATAATATTTTAGGTATCCCCATTGCTGCGGGCGTTTTATTTCCTATGTTTGGTATTATGTTAAATCCGATTGTTGCGGGCGGCGCCATGGCGATGTCTTCGCTTACGGTTGTAAGTAACGCAAACCGTTTAAGAATGTTAAAGGGTAATAAGTAGTGATTGCAGTAATCAATATTATAGGGTTTGGTATGATGGGGTTTGTTATCTGGTGGTTCTGGATCGCGAAGTCCTGAACCACCAGTTTATATTTGGATTTAGGTAACTTACAACTGGTCACTTTATTTGTGGAGGAATTTAATCGTTCTGATTTTCTTCCATTTGATCAAGTAACGAAATGATCTGAGGATCAAGTGAAATGATAGCTTCGCCGGTTTCCGGGTTTGCTAACATGTCTGAGATATTATACTGATCTAACACCTGAAGGAATTGCCCTAAAGCAGCACCTAAAATTCCTTTTAGTTTACATAGCGGTTCAACAGAGCAGGGTGTAGTTACCTCGTTGAAGCAATCAACAATATGAAAGTTGGGCTCAGTGTCTCGCACAACGATACCTACATTAATGTCTTTCGGGTCGTGAGCTAGTACCAAGCCACCACCTTTACCACGGCTAGAATTTATATAACCTTTTAGAGAGAGGTTATGTACAACCTTAACTAGGTGATTTCGGGAAATTTGGTAGAAATCAGCGATTTCCGAAATGGTTGAAGTACGATCCCTGTTGAGGCTCAGGTATATTAGCACACGTAGCGAATAATCTGTGTAGAGCGTTAATTGCATAATGGTCCACCTTTTAATTGTCCAATTAACTGTCCTTGTTAATTCCGATAAAACTATCACACTACTAGTTAAAAGTCTATTTTCATTGAAAATAACTATACTAGCCATAAGAAAAATCTATTTGATATAAAACTCTTCGAGTCGATAAAATGCATTCCCAATATATGTTATCAGTTTAGCAGATAAATACCTTAATGGATTTACTGCGCGGTCGATAACATGTTGCTGTTTACTTTTAATTCACGAAAAAAGGAGATTTATATGAGTGATGCACTATTTGACCAACTAGGTGGTGAGGCTGCGGTAAATGCAGCTGTTGATATTTTCTATAGAAAAGTACTGGCTGATGACCGTATTAGCCGCTTTTTTGATGGTGTAGATATGGAAAAGCAAGCCGCAAAGCAAAAAGCTTTTTTGACTATGGCATTTGGCGGCCCTCATAATTATACTGGCAAGGATATGCGAGATGGTCATGCATCCTTAGTTAAAGATGGATTAAATGATTCCCATTTTGACGCGGTAGTGGAAAATCTTGGCGCTACGTTAAAAGAACTGGGTGTGGCCGACGACTTAATTGGTCAGGTTGCAGCAGTTGCCGAAACAACACGTAATGACGTACTAGGTAAATAATTTATTCAGTACACTGAAAAATAGTACTTATATTAGTGGTCGCGTAACCATCCAGCGTATTTAGGTTTTGCTTCAGAACAAGGCATTGTTTTAATTTAAAAATCGAACACATAGATTGTGATCGATTGAGTACGAAAATAATGCTGTTGTGAGTCAGAAAATGAATACGCTGAGTAGTTACGTGAACTCTATATAGGTGCCTAATGAAGGAGGGCAATGTGCCAATTATTGAGTTCGATGAAAACAGATGTGACTGTAATCCTGGAGAAACCTTGCTTGAATGTCTGGATAGGTATAATTGTCCACCTCCATCCTCCTGTCAAAGTGGTTTGTGTCACACATGTTTGATGCGTTGCGTTAAAGGCACCCCGCCTGAATCTGCTCAAAACGGTTTAAAAGATAGTTTGGTTAAACAGGGGTATTTCTTACCGTGCGTCTGTTATCCCGAGGGGGATATGAAAGTTGTTATGCCAGATGATGCAGCAGCGCCACATACCAGCGCAAAATTAATTGAGAAAACGATATTGACTCCTGCCATCGCTCGTTTGCGTTTTGCAGTCGATGAGGATTTTTCATATATTCCCGGTCAGTATACAAATATATTTAAAAGTGATGAGGTAGCACGTACCTATTCGATAGCAAGTGTGCCTGTATTGGGCGATTATATCGAATTTCATATAGAGAAAATCTCCGGCGGAATAGTGTCAGAGTGGATATTCAATACGCTTAAAGAGGGTGATGAACTGCAAATCAGTGAAGCACTAGGTGAATGTTTTTATCAAGCAGGGGAAGAAGAAAACAACCTGTTAATGATCGCAACTGGATCTGGCTTTGCGCCGATCTACGGCATTGTACGTGATGCTTTGAATCAAGGTCACACAGGTGAAATTCATGTATATCAGGGTGCTGGTATGGCAGAGAAATTATACCTGGTTGATGAAATGAAAATACTTGCAGAAAAACACGAGAATCTTTTTTATCATCCGTGCTTATCACGTGATGCAACTGAAGACTTTGAATCTGGCCGTGCAAATGAATTAGCGCTTACAGAGCATGCCGACCTGAAAAACTGGACAGTTTATCTGTGTGGACATCCAGAAATGGTCAAAGCCACCCAGCGTAAAGCTTTTCTTGCGGGTGCTTCTATGAAGGATATTCATTCTGATCCTTTCGAGTTTGCAAAAACCTGATCAAAACTATTTCTTGATGGCTGTAGATCTTTTGAATAGTAGACTTGGATTATTAATCCGCCAATCAAATGTCGAATAAAAACTACGTTGTACCTGCTGAAACGCTAGAAAAAACCTTGCTGGTAAAAAAAAGTCGATTCATCGCTTGTGCAACAATAGTTTCATCTCGCGACGATGCAAAAGATTTTCTTCAAATTAAAAAAATTGAATATCCCGATGCTCGACATCATTGTTGGGCATATCTAATTGGTAATCCTTCATCTGCCAGTAATGCGGCTATGAATGATGACGGTGAGCCGAGTGGTACAGCAGGTAAACCTATACTAAATGTAATACAACACAAAAAAATCGGCGATGTTATGGTGTTGGTTACGCGTTATTTTGGTGGGATTAAGCTGGGAGCAGGTGGACTAACGCGAGCCTATTCAGGCGCGACTGAACTTGTTTTGTCAGAACTGAAACTAATACAACAAATTTTCATGAGTGAATACTTGTTGAGCTGTGATTTTTCTCAGGAGCAGATGATGCACCACTGGGTCGGCCAACATGAGGCGACATTGGAGGTGTTGCAGTACAGTAATCAGGTTGAGTTAAAAATAAAATTGCCTCAAGTTAATAATAAACTATTTGAACAATTTTGTTTGGCGAATGGGGTTTTTGATTATAAATTGATTGATTGATGAGGGCCTTTTTTTTGGATAACCTCCTCCAGAGAAAAAAGCAATAAAGGTCTTTATGGAGGCGCTCTATAGTATCTTCACCGTAACTGTAGTGGTTCATAGGTAATTCTATT
>JAOTSL010000001.1 GCA_029864945.1 Gammaproteobacteria bacterium | reverse complement strand
ATCCCTAAAATTAATAGAAGTGAGTTAAAGTCATTGGCGTTGGCTGGTGCTGGAGTTTACTCCGACATAACGGTTAACAACACAGATATAGAACGTTTACATAAAATGGATATAAATAAAGAACTAAATAAAGATAATCCGTTTGTAAGGGAGGTTGATCTGTGGCGTGACCAAGGGCATTTGTTTTTATTATTAGCGCTACCTTTTGCTGCTCTCGGTTTTAGGCGAGGTTGGCTTGGTACAGTATTAGTTCTCTCTATCATGGTGCCGCCCCAAGATGCGTATGCATTAAGTTGGGAAGACCTATGGGTAAATAAAAATCAACAGGCACAAAAAGAGTTGAATGAAGGTAATGCTAAAGACGCATCGGAATTATTTGAAAACCCCCAATGGAAAGGTGTCGCTCAATATAAAAATGGCGATTTTGAAAAAGCAGGGGAACAATTTTTAAAATCTGATACTGCTGAGTCTTATTATAACCTCGGTAATTCACTCGCTCGGCAGGGGAAATTTAAGGAAGCGATAGACGCTTACAACAACACGTTAGAGCGTGACCCCAAACACAAAGATGCTGAGTTTAATAAAACATTAGTTCAAAAGCTTATTGATGAGCAGGAGTCAGATCAAGAGCAAAAGTCGGATGAAAATAAAGATTCCGATAAAGATAGTGATGAGAAATCGGATCAGAAGGATAAAAATAAATCTGAATCTGATCAAAAAGAGTCTGATCAGTCACAAGACTCTCAAGACGCTGATCAAAAAGAAGCGCAGGATAAAGAAAGTCAGGACAAAGAAAAACAGAAGAAAGAAGAGCAGAAGAAAGAAGAGCAGCAACAAAATAAGACCGATGAGCAAAAAGAAGCAGAAAAATCGGAAGAGCAAAAGGCTCAGGAACAAAAAGAAATTGAAGATAATAAAACCCCAGAACAAAAGGAAATAGAACAGGCAACGGAGCAATGGTTAAGACGTATACCTGACGATCCAGGTGGTTTGTTAAGAGAAAAAATGCGTCGTCAAAATATACGTGACAGACAAAGGCAAAGACCAACAACGGAGAATCAGTGGTGATCCGACATTTTATTTTTTTAGTACTATTTCTGCTATTCTCAATTCCGGCATTTGCAAAAGTAAGTGCAACAGTTGATAGGGTAACAATTGAACAAGGTGAAACATTCTTATTAACTATTCAATCGGATGACAGTACCCCTGAGCTGGATGTGCTTGAACCTTTTTTCAATATATTGGGTACATCACGCAGTAGTAAAGTTAGCTTTATAAATGGCACCATGAGTAGCCTAAAAGAATGGTTAATTACATTGTCACCAAAAAATACCGGTGTTTCTGTCATTCCTTCGATAACAGTAGGCAAAGAAAAAACTCAGCCAATTCGAATTGAAGTAGTTAAAGCCAAGGTGCTAAATGCAGCACAAGGCGCTGATATTTTTTTGGAAGTTTCACTTGATAGCAACTCACCTTATGTTCAGTCACAAGTTATTTATATTGCCCGGTTATTTCGCGCCGTGGAAATTCGTGAAGGGTCTTTGACCGAACCGGAAATTAATACAGCCGTTGTGGAAAGGATGGGAGAAGATGTTACGTTTCAAACGACCAGAAACCAACGTCGTTACCACGTAACTGAACGACAGTTTGCATTGTTTCCGCAAAAAAGTGGCAGTATGGTAATACCGCCTACTGTGTTTGACGGGCAAGTACTGGCTACCCAATCATCTGGCCAGCAGGCAAACGATCCATTTAATAGGTTTTTTCAGCAACAACAGCGCACAAGGCGGGTGCAGATAAAAAGTGACGCACTAACATTGGATGTACTACCGCAGCCCACTACTTTCACCGGCGAAAACTGGTTACCGGCAAAACGTGTTGTTCTGGGGGAGTCGTGGTCGGTAGAGCCACCCCAATTTAAAGTAGGTGAGCCAATTACACGGACCATAAAAATTCAGGCAGTAGGACAAACGGGCGCTCAATTACCGGAATTTAAGGATTTACCAAGTGATGGTATTAAGCAATATGTAGATCAGCCAAAAGTGGAAACAGGTGTAAGTGATGGATCATTAGTTGGTATTCGGGAAGAGAAGTTCGCCATTATTCCTACAACCAGCGGAAAACTCGTTTTACCTGAACTGCGATTATCCTGGTGGGACACTGTGCTGGATAAAGAGCAACTGGTAACCATTCCATCAAGAGTTATTGATGTTGCGCCTGCATCCGCATCTGTTGCGGGAAATCAACCAACGCAGATAATGAATAATTCTGATTCTATACAGAATGGCACGCAGGACAATAGCATTGTAAATGTGCAGCCTGTAGGTGACTCGGGTTTTTGGCAGATTATGGCGCTTGCCTTGGGTTTCGGGTGGCTTATTACAGTCATTGCGTGGCTTTACCAGATGAAAAAAACCAAAGTTAAATATGATGCTGAGCAAGGTACAAGCAATGACTCAGAGTCATTGAATGAAGCGAGAAAACGCCTTGATACTGCATGCAAAAATAATAACGCTAGTGAAGCAAAATCGGCATTACTTGCCTGGGGGGGCGCGGCTTGGCCGGAAAATAAAACCCGAAGTTTGTTATCAGTTGGTGAGCGCTTACAAGACCCAAATGTTATACAAGCCGTAATCGAGCTGGATGAAGTGTTATATTCACATGTCGATTCAGCCTGGAATGGTGAGGTGTTTTGGTCGGTAGTTGGCCAAAAATTAAAAAAACCTCGGAATTATAAAGAAGGCAAGATAAGATCCTTACCAAGCTTGTACCCACAATAAGAGAATAGTTATGGCTGTAAAACCTAAAAATAAAAGAAATGTAAAAAAAGAAGTTGTACGCTTGTTTGAGCGAGCATTTGATCTGGAAAAGCTGGATTACAAAAAACGCAGTATTCCACTTAAGCCAAAATCAGCGTTAGTCGGGTTGGGCGTTGCAACGTTACTTTACATTATTGGTTTTGCGTTAGCTTATACCGCGATGGGAAAGAACCTATTACCGCTGGAGAGCTTTGCAAAACTCGTCTGGATATTGATGTTACCAACGACTATTTTAGGTGTGTTTGCATGGCAAATAGCAAAAAATCGTATGGAATACCCTATTCGACAAGATGTCCGCGAATATATGAATGATATTGAAGAGGGTAAGGGGCTGCTGTGGAAATTTTCTCCCCTGATGGACATCATTGGTATCGAGGATATGAGCACAAAAAAAGCACTGGCCAAGTCTCGGGAAGGTAAAATTGCCGAACTAGATATAGAGGATTACACCGAAGCAGTGGTCAAGTTAAATCAATTGCTTATTGATACTGAAGCTCGTCAGTTTTCTACCGTAATTGCAGAAAGTGTTTTAGAGAATTTTGGGAAAATGTCTAACGCTTAAAGCGCCTCAAATTTAGTTTAAAACTAAGTACTTTTGGTACTCCGTTGAAGAAACCTCTAATGAATTCCGTGGTAATGTCGGCGTGTTAACACCTGACACACGGCTTTCTCTCTTGTTTATTTAGTGTATTAGCCGGATTCAAAGATGCTAGATCAGGTATTAATCACTTATACAATTAGAATAAGTACACGTGCTAAACGCTTGCACATAAAAATTAATCGTTTGGCTCAGGTTGAAGTGGTATCACCACCCAAAGTTACCAAAGCCGAAATTGATAGTTTTGTCCAAAGCAATATCTTGTGGATAGAGCGACATACAAATAGAATTCTTGCGGATCATAAGCAAGACGAGACATCATCTATTGACCCGCCAGGTGAAATTTACTTCCCTCTGTTAGAACAAACCTATCACGTTAGATACCTCCCTGATTCGGAACATAACAAATTCACAATAAAAGATAGTGTGGTCAATGTGTTTTTTGATTGTGACGAAGAGAAACGAAATCAGCTGCAAAAATTCATTCAGCGTATAGCAAAATTAGAACTTCCTGAAATGTTGGATAAAATAAGTGATGATGTTAATTTGCCCTATAACCGTGTTTTTATTAAAGCCCAAAAAACACGTTGGGGTAGTTGTTCTTCGAAAAAAAATATCAATTTAAATCGCAATTTACTATTTTTAAAACCTGAGCAGGTTGAATATTTAATGGTGCATGAGTTGTGTCATACTGTTCATCTGAATCATTCCCCGCGTTATTGGAAATTTGTTTCCAGCTTTATACCCGGTTATAAAGAAATTGATAAGTCATTACGGAAAGCTACATCAAAGGTTCCACTTTGGGCGTTGGTTTAGGTTTCTTTTACAATATAGTACATCGGCCTTATTGCATGGGAAATGTCACAAAAATTAGTGGGTCGTACGTGATATCGTTACCTGATCTTTGGCTTAGGAACGTGGCTTTAAGATTATGGCTTAAAGGTCGTAGTTTAAAGACCAGATAACGATGAGTCTGAATTAAATTAAAACTAAGATTTTTCCATCTTCAACTTTTGTTTCATAGGTGGCTAAATTTTTCTCGCCACGAAAGAAATTTAGTGCCTGGATACCAGGTGGAAAACAAGCCCATTGCTCCGCCTTGCCGGTTTTAATATTAAATTCAGCTCGGTGATATTTACACTGCAGTGTGTTGTCATCCAGTAATACGCCTTTTTCAAGAGGAGCACCTAAATGAGGGCATTTTGCTTGTGTGGCAAATAAGCCTTCGGTGGTTTGAATAAGCAGAATTTTTTTATTGGCGATTTCAAAGGCCTTTTTTTCACCTTCCGCAATTGATCCTTCTGGACATATAAATTCGTATCCCATATTGCTTCCCTCTAATGTTGGATTTTAATAGTTTTCTAGTTCTTCGGAATATTGAGTTTTTAACTCATTGATTACAGCGGCATGTCTATCTTTGTAAGACTGTAGTTCAGTTGCCGGCAAGGGGCCTGTGAGCAACCAGTTTGTCTCGGTATTGATAAACGCGTCCCACTGATTTTCATCTGTATGATTATTTAATTTATCATTTAAACGTTGGGTCTGTATTTTTAAACGTTCAGACGAATTCGACTCAGGTGTATCAATTTCCGCAATAATTTCGAGCTGAATAGTCGACGTGCGAATTATTGATAAATTACTATTTGCTAGTTCGCTTAACCGTGTGCTGTCCATTTCATCACGCAGTGTATTGAAGCGGCGATCAATTATCGTATTCCAATGATCGTCTGCAACATTACCTAACAGACTGTATTGAGATGTGGCGACATCCCAGTCGATAGCTGCGTTAGTTTCGACAGATTTTTCCAATTCTTGAACGAGTTCAATTTTCGACTTGAGTACGGATAAAGAATTGATCTGGTTTATTCTGGAAGAGGCATCTTGCTTAATTTCAAAAATATGCAAAGCTTGACTGATACGTGCTTTTATCTCTTTATCTAGATTTTCATTGGAAGAAGGAAGGGCAGATACCGTTTTTTTAATCTGAAAAATTGCCTCGCGATTATCTGCTATCTGTATAGCAGGGGCATTGCAAAGTGTTTCAAGTTGCATGCATAACGTTTCTTTTTGCAAGATGAGCTCTTTGTCATCTGCTTGCTTTTGTTGTTTAGCTGAGTCGCGTCGGGCAAATATTTTATCGCAGCTGTCTCTTAGCTCAGCCCATAATTTCCGTTCGACCTGATGTTGAACGCGGCCGATATTTTTCCACTGTGCTTGTAAATTTTTAGCTGAATGGATTGCTGTGTTCAGATCTTCGTGCTCGATAAGCGCGCGTGATTTTTCTACAATATCTTCTTTTAGTTTCTGATTTTTTGACCATTCAGAAATGAGATGTGCTCTCAATTTATCTTGTGCGTTATTGAATCGAGAGTTAATAGTTTTCCGCTTGTTTTTATCAACAAGGCCAAGATTTTGCCATTCGATACGTGATTGTTGATGTAAGTTTTCAACTTTTGACCAATCGACTTTATCCCAGTTAGCATTATCTATAAACGTTTCTAGGTCATCAAGAAAGGTAACTCGCTTTGTGTAATTGTCTTCCCTGATCTTAGCCTCATCATCAAACACCGCTTTACAGGGTTCGTATGCTGTATCACACGCTTTGCTAAATCGTTCCCACAATTCCTGTGAACTATCTGGTTCTGATGGTCCTAGTTGTTGCCATTCTTTTCTGGCTTTACTAACCAGGAAAGCCACTTCTTTGGGCGCGGTATCGCTATCAATCAGCGCTTCGATTTCGTTGATCAGGCGTTCTTTTTGTGGTGTGTTTGCCCAGCTGCGCCATTTGTTCAATTCAAATAGCTTTGAAGATATCTCGGATGACTGTGCTTTTAATTTATTTAAATTATTATGGCCCAGCTTATCCAGCTGTTTAATATTGGCTAGAATTATTTTTTGCGAATCATTTGCACTTTTAATCTCGCCATTACTTATATGGTTATCCATAGTCGCAAGTAGATTTTCGGTGAGTACAAATAATTCATTCGATTTTGACTCATTTCGTTCAACGATGCTTTCTGCGGTTTTAATTAAATCCTTTATGTCAGTTTTAAGCTGTAATAAGGTAGGGTCATCGGTTTGTATCGCATTTAATTTTTGATCAAAGCCAGTAATTTTGTTTTGCTTGAGTTTGTTCCGTTGCTTCAATAATTGCGTAATTTGATCGTGTAGTGCCTGCAAGCTTGTACCGGCCTGCGCAGCAGACTGTAAACGTTTGATTCCGTTCTTGATGCTCTTTATGACATCTTGAAATTGATTGCCAAAGTCCTGCTCAATATCATCGGGCAATTTTTCAATTGAGTGCCAATCGTGGTCTAAGGTGTGGAGCTGCTGGCTTAATTCAGTCGCATTACTATCCGCGGATGAAAGTGAGAGCAATAGTTGTTTGAGCTGATCTATTAATGATTGTTTTGCCTGTTTAATCGGTAATAACGCGGCTTCTTGTTTGAGGCGAGCCTCATTTCTTTCTAGGTAGTTATTGTAATTTTCTTGAAATTGAGTGGTCGCGGTGTCGAATCTAGCCTGTAAATCGAGCTGGTTGTCATTGGCAAGTTCCTTCCATTGTTCCATTAGATGATCAAACTGGGTTTTATCCCGCTCCCAAAGCCCTTTTTTACCAAGCTGCTCCATACTTAGCGATAGTGCTTTCTGCTTAGCTAAAACTAACTTAGGCCGTTGTTCATCGGCTATTATTTGTTCGAGTTTGGTTTTTATAATTTTGCTTATATGTTTATCTTTGTTTTTAATGGCCTTTAGTACGCGATCTAGCGTGGATTTTTGATGAAGTTTTTCAGCAACGTGTTGCCTGATTTGAGGATCTTCGTCGTTAATAGCCAAGTCACCCAGTAATGATTCCCGGGAAACTTTACTAATAGCGGCTAACCTAATTGCTGATGTATCGCCTTTTTCTGCGATGAATTCCAGACTTTTTTGGTCTTCGATTAGTCGTATTTTTTCAATTCGGCTTGACTCATTAATGATTTCTTTGCGTTTGCTGTCGGATATTCCAGCTAGAATTTGGCTGCTTAATCTATAGGCCAGGTCACGTACATTATCGTCGCTATTGTGGGTGGCAATATTAACCAGCTCGTCGAGGCTATTGATACGCTTAACGGCTAATAGGCGTAACTCAGAAACAGTATCGTTATTTACGACTTCGGAAAATATGGCCTGATTATCATCGTGGCTCAATTGGATTAGGGCCTGTTTTCGGGTATCGGAATTTTTATTTTTCCATTTTGGCGTGAAAAGGTTTTGAAATAGTTTCATTTGAGTGTCTTTATGTAGGGGATGATTTATTGCGAGTCTCAGATTAAGGTATTTTGAGAGCATTAGCAGCACTTTTTCTTTATGTTACCTTGTTTTTACCCACTATTTATTTAATATGATGCAGTTTAATGTTGCTATGCTCTAAGCCGTTAATAAACCTTTGATTACACATATTTATGCTTATAATCAACTATTGTTTCAGAAATATGGCACTTTGATTAATATTGTAACAATTTTGTCATATTATTCCGTTTTAATAGTTACTTGATTCATAAAAAAAGATTACTAAAATGGTGCAAAAAGTACTATTAGTTGAAGATGAGTTTGCTATCAGGCAAATGTTGCTGTTTGTATTGCAAGACGCAGGCTTTGAGGTTATTCAGGCAGAAAACACACAAGAGGCAATGGTGTGTATTTCTGAAAATAGTATTGATCTGTTGATACTAGACTGGATGTTGCCTGGAATAAGCGGCGTGGAGTTATGTAGTCGTTTAAAAAAGGAAGCGGAATACAAACACATTCCGATCATTATGCTCACAGCTAAAGCGGAAGAGGATGATAAAATTCAGGGCTTGAACGCAGGCGCCGATGACTATTTGACCAAACCATTTTCCCCTCGGGAGCTAATTGCCCGAATTAACGCGGTATTAAGGCGAGTTAGCAGTAATAAAGTGACCGAGGAAGTTCTGGAATATGATGGACTGGTACTTAACGAAAAAAGTCACAGGGTAAGCAGCAATCAAAAACCGGTTAATGTTGGTCCGATTGAGTTTAAATTGTTACATTTTTTCATGTCGCATCCAGAGCGGGTTTTTTCTCGCACTCAGTTATTGGATAATGTTTGGGGAAATGATGTATATGTCGAGGAAAGAACCGTAGACGTGCACATTCGCCGGTTGAGAAAAGCATTGGAGGCAGATGGCCATGATCACATGGTGCAAACGGTTCGTGGTTCGGGTTATCGTTTCTCCCCAATAAGTTTATAATGCAGACGAAAATTTAAACAAACTAAGTAATCATACATAAACTTGGGTAAACAGGAGCGCTAGCATAAATGCTTTTAGCTGAATATTGGCGTCTGATATTAATTGTTAGTTTGGGCGCTTTTGTCGGGTTTTTGTTAGGAGATATTTCTCTTGGCATGCTGATAGGTATGTCAATTTATCTTATTCGTCACCTTTTTTACATAAATAAACTGTCTAAATGGCTGGCGGAGCCCAAAAGCAATGTAGAGCCCCCCGAAGGTAATGGTATTTGGTTTGGTATCTTTAATCGGATATTTAAATTACAAAAGCGTAATAAAAGCCAAAAAGTTAAACTCGCTGCTGCGCTGACGCGTTTTCAGGAGGCTGCTTCAGCAATGCCTGATGCCATGATCATTCTTACTCAAGAGGGTAAAATTGAATGGTTTAATCAAGCGGCAAGGCGGCTACTCGGGCTTAAAGCCCCGCAGGATATTGAACAGCACATCAGTAATTTAATTCGTTATCCCGCATTTAAGGCATTTGTAGAAAATCAGCTTGATGCTGAACGCGACATGGAGATATTGTCTCCGTTTGATGAGTCTTTAGCCCTACAGTTGAGAATTGCACCTTACGGCAAAGGTAAAGCGCTTTTGGTTGCAAGGGACATTACTCAGGTGAGCCGACTAGAGCAGGTGCGCCGACATTTTGTTGCTAATATATCTCATGAATTACGCACCCCTTTAACTGTATTGACTGGTTATATGGAAACCTTAACCATCAATAAAAAATCACATGAAAACCCCTGGTTTCAACCCATGCAGCATATGTATGCGCAAACTAATCGTATGCAGGGAATTGTTAAAGACCTGCTTTTATTAACTCGTCTCGAAAATTACACAGAATCAATTGTTGGTGCAGAAGTAGAAGTGCCTGAATTAATTGAAATGTTACTCGAAGAAGCGAGGATGTTGGGTCACGATAAAACGCAGGCATTGACGGCTGATTATGATTCAACATTGAGAATAATGGGTCGCCGGGAAGATATTCAAAGCGCGTTTTCAAATCTGGTCAGCAATGCCGTGCGATATACACCCAAAGGCGGAAGAATTCACATCAAATGGTTTAGCGATGCTACCGGCGCACATTTTATTGTAGAAGATTCCGGTATGGGTATTTCCAGTATGGATATTCCGCGATTAACTGAGCGATTTTTTAGGGTTGATGAAGCGCGATCTCGAGAAACTGGTGGTACTGGTTTGGGGCTCGCAATTGTAAAGCATGTGTTACAACGCCATGATGGTGCTTTATCGATTACCAGTGAATTAGGTAAGGGCAGTCAGTTTTCGTGTAATTTTCCTGATACTCGAATTGTAATATCAAAAAAACAGGTATCGTCAATTAACAACGCCGGTTAATGAGAGTGTGAAGGTGGTAACTTAAAACTAAACACCCTCCTAAACGGACGATAATAATATAAATTAATTGCCCCTGTTTTGTTCTAAATACGCCCATCCATGGGCTAGTTTGCTTTTTAGTTTAACTTTGCCGTGCCATGATCACTCCAAATCACAACCGGAAGCCAAACTTAATTTGATTTTTTAACAAATTTTGTCAATATCACAATTTGTTGACCACTCACTCGGCCTTCAATATGCTCCGCGTTATCAGCCACCAATGAAATACCGCGCACAGCAGTGCCGCGTTTGGCTGTAAAGTTTGCGCCTTTAACTACTAAATCCTTGATCAGTGTTACAGTGTCGCCCGCTTCAAGTGTGACGCCGTTGCTATCAATGTGTTTAATTGTATCTTCGGTTGACTGTCCTTCACCTGTTGCTTTTGCCCATGTTAGGGTTTCGTCATCCAAGTAGAGCATATCGAGTAACTCTTGCGGCCAACCTTCAGCACTCAAGCGTGACAGCATACGCCAAGCCATGACTTGCACCGCAGGTACCTGGCTCCACATGCTATCGTTAAGGCAGCGCCAGTGATTAATATTTACTTTTTCTGGGTTTTCAATTTGTTCGCGGCAGGTGTTACAGATAAGAATGGAATCATCTACATTACCGTTTGACTCAGGTGGAACCTCATAAGTAGCGAGATCCTCGGTTGCGCTACATAGCTCACATTTGGATTCGCTACGTTCAAGTAATGCTTTTTCAGTCGTCATTATTCTGTTTACCTTAAAATTAGTTTCGCGAATTATAGTTTATTTGGGTATTTTATGAAATTATCGTTCTCTTGATAATCCTCCCTTACATTTTGCAAACGCCCCAATATTTTATGAGTGAGATAACAATAGTTTGAAAACGACAGCTGTAAAAGCAAATAATAATTTTGACGAGGCGTATTTTAATCAGCGGGGCCTGAATATGCAGGCTGTTTTTAATTTGAGCGATTTGCCTCAAGATGTGCTGCAAAGCCTGGGTGGTAGCGAAAGCTTGTTATTGTATCGTCAGCTTATTTTGATTGCGCACGGCGGTAGAGATATGTGGCGGTGTTTACAGGCCTCAGGCATGAAGACTGAGAACCCAGTGGATGATTTTTCAGTTAGCACGGTAAATTCGTTTTTCACACAAAATTTTCCGAACTCAAAATATGAATTACGTTATCCGGATGATCGACCGATAGGCTTGCAACGTTTAGGTGATTTAGCAGGGTGGCATCATGCGTCACCTATGAAGGTGGGTATTAATTCGCAATGGGGAAGTTGGTATGCGTATCGGGCTGTAGTGTTAGCTGATACCCATTTTACTGAAACTAAAAAAATGAAATCAGGATCTCCTTGCGATACTTGTTTAAGCAAAGACTGTGTTAAATCTTGTCCGGCTGGTGCATTAGCCAATAGCGAGTTTTCTTTAAATACCTGCGTTGAATATCGAAAACGGATAGATTCTGTTTGTAGAAATCAATGTGTCGCACGAATCCGGTGTCCGGTTGCAGTAGAGCATCGATATACGGAAGAGCAAATTCATTACCATTATTCGGTATCAATGAAGACCATTGAGCAATATTATTAGACTTAGGCTATATTCTATACACGTTTTTTTAGTGAAATTGATTGGTTAAACCAGCTAAAGTCATTATTCTGTCATAAATAATGGCTGCTTGGTCTATATAACTTATTGATTTTACATCATGTAATAAAACTGTCACATTAGTGTAATAAAACTGTCAGGAAGTCTCAGCATAATTCACACATGTTTTGAAGCGTGCTTATTTGTATTGGCGTATGAATAAGTTTAATGAATAATTTTCTGGAGTGTTAAATGAAATTCTACTCAAAAAATACAATTACCCCCTTTGTCCTTTTCGGGGCGCTGGCTTTTGGGGCATCCAATGCAAGTTTTGCTGGTGCAGAGCTTGATCCTGGTTTAACCGAATATAAGCCTGTTAGCGGCGTATCAGGTAACATATCCAGTGTTGGTTCTGACACACTGGCTAACTTAATGACATTATGGGCTGAGCAATTTAAGCGATTTTACCCAAATGTGAATGTTCAAATTCAGGCTGCGGGTTCTTCAACTGCACCACCAGCGTTAACTGAAGGAACGTCAAATCTAGGGCCAATGAGCCGTAAGATGAAAAGCAAAGAAATTGAAGCCTTCGAGCGTCGCCACGGTTACAAGCCGACTGCAATACCGGTTGCAATTGACGCTTTAGCGGTTTATGTACACAAAGATAACCCTATTAAAGGATTAACAATTCCACAAGTTGATGCGATTTTTTCCTCTACCAGAAAATGTCATTACGAAGGTGATATTACAAACTGGGGAGACCTTGACCTAGATGGATCGTGGAAATCACGTAGCATTCAGATCTTTGGTCGTAACTCAGTATCAGGAACATATGGTTACTTTAAAAAGAAAGCGCTTTGTAAAGGTGACTTTAAAAATAATGTAAATGAGCAGCCAGGTTCAGCATCAGTGGTTCAATCAACGGCGACGTCTTTAAACGGTATTGGCTACTCAGGCATTGGTTATAGAACTTCTGGCGTAAGAGCTGTTCCACTTAGTAAGAAAGCAGGCAAAGCATTTATAGAAGCAACACCAGAAAATGCAGTTAAAGGAAGCTATCCTCTATCACGTTTTTTGTATGTGTATGTTAACAAAAAGCCAAATAAGCCATTATCACCTTTAGATAGCGAGTTTATTAAAATGGTTATGTCAAAACAGGGTCAGGAAGTCGTAATAAAAGACGGATATATCCCGCTACCAGCGAAAGTGGTCAAAAAATACATGGGTAAATTGTAAAATAGCTTTATTTAATTAAAGCCATAAAAAGGGAAGAACATTGTTCTTCCCTTTTTTGCATTTGTAGAATTATGTTTTGTAATGCCTTCAAATTCTAAATGGCATAATTTAGTGTAAGATAAGTGACTACCCAAGGTTATTGCGGGTGAATATTGTCCCGCTGTTGTTAAGGTTTCCTTTGTTCTAGGTTTTGCGCTTGTAGTCTTGATTGGTGAGCTAATCGGCTTTGGTATAGTAAATATGCATCTACAAAAATTGTGCTGAGTTTAACCTAGATTCCGCAGTTGGATCGCGATTTCTAGCACAAGCTCTTGATGCACCTAGTCAATATCCTGCACTATAAAGTCGAATCTAACTGCGGATTCTAGGTTTAATTGTTATTGCGGTTTTGCTTGTCTTGCGTATTATTAGCGTAAGTACTCGCCGCATGTGGATGAAGATAATCACCATGTATAAACGAAAAGCGCATATATTATTTCTTTGTACAGGCAACTCATGCCGGTCTCAAATGGCGGAAGGATACGCTAATACGCTAGGCAAAGATTGGATTGAGGCGAAATCTGCAGGAATAGAGGCGCACGGCAAAAACCCAAGGGCAATTGCGATAATGTTCGATGATGGAGTTGATATTTCCGAACAGGAATCAATGATTCTATCGCCTGACATGCTGGAATGGGCGGATTTACTGGTTAGCGTGTGTGGCCATGCAGACGAAAGCTGTCCTGCACTCCCGGTACATGTGAGAAAAAAGCACTGGCCATTAAGCGACCCAGCTAAAGCCGCAGGTTCAGAATACGAAATAATGGAAGCCTTTCGGATTACACGTGATGAAATTAAGCGCAGAGTGATTAGTATGGTTAACGGAATGAAGATGTTTGAGCAATAACGTTAAATATCATTAACTTAAAAAAAATGGGTTGCGAGCTGAAAATGAACAAAAAACAAGCTGTAATAAAACTGTCATATTTCTGTAATACTATTCGCAAGCTATGAATATAACCTCTTCAAAAGGCGATTTATTCGCCAATAACTCCAAGCGCCAGAAATGGCGAATGCTAAATGACAAACTTGCCGCCTGGGTAGTATCTTTAGGTGGTCTGAGCGTTATTGTTGCGATTACGCTGATTTTTTTCTACTTGCTCATGGTGGTTTTTCCACTATTTGAGTCGGCAGAGATAAAAAAACTGCAAACCTATAGCGTGCCTTCGGCGCAAGCCGGCGATAGTATTCATTATATTCTCGATGAGCAGGGTAAAATCGGAATACGTTTCACCGGTACAGGTAAAGCAATTTCATTTTATGCAGATACCGGTAAAGTCATTGATGAAAAACAGCTTGTAGAATCGCCAGTCACCTCTTTTGCGACGGCAGAGGTTAGCAGTGGAATCATTGCTTACGGTTTGGAGGATGGATCTGCAGTTGTTGTTAAAGCGGGCTTTACAGTTAATTACACTGAAAACGAAAAAATAATAACGCCGAAATATGAATATATATTGGGTGAAGAGCCGATAGAAATTTTTACCGGTGGTGAGGCGATAAATCATCTTACACTTCAAAAAAATGAAGAAAGCCTGATACTTGTATCAATTAATCCCGCCAATACAGTACGTATTTCATCGTTTGAATTTGAAGAGTCAATGTTTGACGATGAAGTTTCCTTTGAAAAAACGGACTATGACGTAGAAACGTTAAATTATAACCCCACAAAAATTCTTATTGATAATACGCAGCGAATGATTTTTGTTTTTGATGAGAAAGACTCGGTATATTTTTACGACATTAGTGACAAAGATGATGTGCAGCTTTTTGAAAGAAAAAGTCTTGTAGAATCAGGTGGGAAAATAACGGATATAAAATTTGCTGCGGGTAGTTTCTCAATTCTTGTTGGGTACGACAATGGCCGGATAGCTCAATGGTTTCCAGTAAGGGATGAAAACAATAAATATTCGTTAACATTTGTCCGTGAATTTGCGGAAAGTAATTCCCCAGTTGTAAATATAGCTTCAGAATTTTTCCGCAAAGGTTTTATTAGTATTAATGAAAAAGGTGAATTAGGCATTCACCACCTTACTGCGCACAAAACTCTATTACAGCAAAATATTGATTCAGGGAAAGTGACTTACCTGGCAATATCGCCACGTGCCAATCATTTTATTGCAGAATCAGACGATGGGACAATTCAGTATTGGCATATCACCAATGAATATCCTGAAATATCGATAACCTCTTTGTGGAATAAAGTCTGGTATGAAGGATATGCAGAGCCTGAATATATTTGGCAATCATCTTCGGCAAGTAATGAATTTGAGCCAAAATTTAGCTTGGTGCCCCTATCGTTTGGTACATTGAAGGCGGCATTTTACGCCATGCTTGTTGCTATGCCTTTGGCGATTTTGGGTGCGATTTATACTGCGTATTTTATGTCACCAAAGTTGCGACAAACGGTAAAACCAACAATTGAAATTATGGAGGCATTACCAACCGTAATATTAGGTTTTTTAGCCGGCTTATGGTTTGCCCCTTTTCTTGAAACACACATGCCAGGCGTATTTTCTGTCGTATTTCTATTACCGGTGTTCATTTTATTGTTTGCCTATGTATGGTACAAGCTGCCTCACTCGTTGGTTGGCTGGGTACCGGAAGGTTGGCAGCCGATTTTATTATTGCCCGTTATTATCTTTTTTGTATGGGTCTCAATTGAAGTTAGCCCTTTGTTGGAGTCCGCGTTATTCGGCGGCAACTTACCAAACTGGTTAAATAATGAGATGGGTATTGGTTATGATCAGCGTAATGCCATGGTTGTCGGGTTTGCTATGGGCTTCGCTATTATTCCTACTATTTTCTCCATCGCTGAGGATGCTATATTCAGTGTACCTAAGCATCTCACTACTGGTTCTCTTGCCCTTGGCGCAACACCATGGCAAACATTAATTCGAGTCGTGATTTTAACAGCAAGTCCTGGAATATTTTCAGCGGTGATGATTGGCTTTGGCCGCGCAGTGGGCGAAACAATGATAGTGCTTATGGCAACGGGTAATACACCTGTTCTGGACTTCAGCTTTTTTGAAGGCATGAGGACGTTCTCAGCAAATATTGCAGTAGAAATGCCAGAGTCAGAAGTGGGTAGTACGCATTATCGTGTACTGTTTCTTGCTGCTCTTATATTATTTATGTTCACGTTTATGTTTAATACGATCGCCGAAGTCGTAAGACAACATTTACGATCCAAATACAGCTCCCTATAGTCGAAGGTATGATTAAGTGAAAAACTGGTTTAAAAGTGGCTCCCCCTGGATTTGGTTATCTGCCGCGACTGTCAGCATTAGTTTAATCATGGTCGTCGGTCTTATTGGCCTGATTGCTGTGCGTGGTTTAAGTATGTACTGGCCTGGTCAAATACATCAGATGGATTTGAGAACCAGTGATGGTAAGACTGATACGGTTATTGGCGAAGTTTTCGATAGTGAGCAAGTTTCAAAGGAACGCCTGAAAGATGCAGGTGTTATCATTGAAACTGATAAAATGCTTATTACACGTTATTTGGTGAAAACAGGTAATCGTGATGTAGATGCTCCAGATTTTCGTTGGTTGATTGCAGACAATGTAGTAGGTGAAACATTTCCTAAAGAAATAGTTGTTTTTGAACGTATGGAATGGGGCAATCTTTATGGCTTTATTGAAAGCGTAAAAGAAGACGGAAACCTCGTAGCTGAATCTACTGCTGTATGGCCTGCATTTAATGAGCGTCTTGCTAGGGCAACCAAACTTCAAGAAGACATTACGTCAATAGAAAAACACGAAATTGGTAGCGTAAATTATGAGATGGAACGTTTACGCCTGAAGCAGAGAAAGCTGGAATTAAAAAACAAATTTGATGCCCGGGCAAAACAGGAAATTGAGAATGAAAAAACCATTCTTGACGCGCGCTATAAATCATTTCAAAGTAAGTTGGCTAGCCTTTATCAGCAAATAAAACGTGACACGATTCAGGTTAAAATTTCGACTGGGGCAGTTGTTGATGTGCAAGTCGGATCAATTGTTCGCGCATTTAAGCCCAATGCAATGGGCACCTTTGATAAAGTCATTTTTTATGTAAAAAGCATCTGGTTATTTGTTAGTGAAGACCCGAGAGAAGCAAATACCGAAGGCGGAATATTTCCCGCAATTTTTGGTACGGTGATGATGGTGTTAATCATGTCAGTAATCGTTACGCCATTTGGTATTATGGCAGCCGTTTATTTGCGTGAATATGCAAAACAAGGTGTCGTGACTCGTACGATTCGAATAGCCGTTAATAATCTCGCCGGTGTTCCGTCTATTGTTTATGGCGTATTTGGTCTTGGTTTTTTCGTTTACTTTCTGGGTGGAAACATAGATCAACTATTTTTTGCAGAATCATTGCCCGCACCAACATTTGGCACGCCGGGTATTATCTGGGCCTCATTAACGTTAGCCATTCTTACTGTACCGGTTGTTATTGTTGCAACTGAAGAAGGTTTGTCACGTGTGCCTATCAGTATTCGTCAGGGTAGCTTGGCATTAGGTGCCACAAAGTGGGAAACACTTTGGAAAACCGTTTTACCTATGGCTAGCCCGGCAATGATGACTGGCTTGATACTGGCCGTGGCACGTGCAGCAGGCGAGGTTGCTCCGTTAATGTTGGTTGGTGTGGTTAAATTAGCACCTTCATTACCTTTAGATGGAGACTTCCCATTTTTACACCTGGACAGAAAATTTATGCATCTGGGTTTTCATATATTTGATGTTGGTTTCCAAAGTCCAAATGTTGAAGCGGCACGACCATTAGTTTATTCAACGGCATTTTTGCTGGTATGTGTCATTATCGTTTTAAATTTGACTGCGATAGCAATTCGAAACCGATTGCGCGAAAAATACAAAGGTCTGGATCATTAGCATGAGTGAAAGTTCTAAAAAATCAGTTAACAACTTACCTTCTTCAGAAGATGTTTGTATCGAGGTGAGAGATCTGCGCCTTTTTTATGCGGAAAATGAAGCATTGCACGGCATAAATCTCGATATTCCAAAACATAAAGTATCTGCTTTTATCGGGCCATCAGGTTGCGGTAAATCAACGTTGTTGCGTTGTTTTAATCGTATGAATGATCTGGTTGATAATGTACGAATTGAAGGTAGCATCGAAATAGACGGCCATAATATTTATGACCCTAAAGTAAATGTTGCTGATTTACGCCGTCGCGTAGGCATGGTTTTTCAAAAGCCAAACCCTTTTCCAAAAACAATTTATGAAAATGTGGCATATGGCCTTCGTATTCAAGGTGTAAATGGAAGGCGTAAGTTAGATGAAGCTGTAGAAAAAGCACTTAAAGGTGCGGCTTTATGGGATGAAGTGAAAGATCGACTGCAATCAAGTGCGATGGGATTGTCTGGCGGACAGCAGCAGCGCTTGGTTATTGCCCGAGCTATAGCGATTGAGCCTGAAGTATTGTTACTTGATGAGCCAGCATCTGCACTTGACCCGATTTCAACGTTAAAAATAGAAGAATTGATATATGAACTAAAAGACACATATACAATCTTAATCGTGACTCATAACATGCAACAAGCAGCACGAGTATCTGACTATACCGCATTTTTATATATGGGTGATTTAATAGAGTTTGATGCAACAAATACAATATTTACCAATCCATCCAAAAAGAAAACAGAAGATTATATAACCGGCCGTTACGGCTAAATTGCGGCAGCAAAGTAGTTGCGAGTAAGCGATTACAGTTTATTATTTATAAGGAACAGTCATGGACATCGAAGGCATCGGTCATCACATTTCACGTCAATATAATGAAGAGCTGGAAGCTATTCGCAGCAAAGTGATGGCGATGGGTGGGCTGGTTGAACAGCAGCTGGCTAATGCAATTCTAGCCCTTGAAGAAAGCAACGGGGCTCTTGCTGAGTCCGTAATCGACACAGATTATAAAGTGAATTCTTTCGAAGTGGAAATAGACGAAGAATGCGTGCAGATACTAGCGCGTCGTCAACCAGCCGCAAGTGACCTTCGACTCATTATGACGGTTATCAAAACAATTACGGATCTTGAGCGTATTGGTGATGAGGCCGAGCGCATCAGTAAAATGTCGATAAAGCTAAAAATGTCTGAAAATGTGAAATCGACTATGCCGGCGATTGGCCATATGGGAAATCATGTTCGTCTTATGGTGCATGATGCACTTGACGCATTTGCTCGAATGGATGCAGAAGCTGCATTAAAAGTATGGCATGAAGACCGTAAGGTAGATAAAGAATACGAAGGTATCATGCGTCAGTTGATGACATACATGATGGAAGACCCACGATCAATTCCTGACGTTGTCGATTTACTTTGGTCAGTTCGAGCGCTTGAGCGAATTGGTGATAGAGCGACCAACATCTGTGAATACGTTATGTATCTTGTAAAAGGTAAAGACGTTCGCCATATCAGTGTTGAGCAGATGGAAAAGCAAGTTCTGGGCAAGTAGTAATCATCCATAATCTGGCTTTTTTGATGCCATAACTGACCATCTTTGTTCTCCACATTAGCTGCTGGAATTGTTACCATAAATAAACGTTAACAATCCAGCAGGCTTTCATTTTGAAAATATCCAGCCCCCGTTTCAGTCTAGTTATACCTTTTCTACTTTTATTTCTATTCGTTGGTTGCGCAAACAAACCAACTAACAGTAATGCGCTAAATTCGTCCAGCCAGTCGAGCTCTAATAAAGGCGTACTATGGAAAGTAGAAAAGCCAGGTGTAACACCCAGTTACGTTTTTGGCACCATGCACTCCGAGGATGAGCGGGTCATAAATCTGCCTGACGAAATAAACAATGCTTTTACTGGCGCAAAAATATTTGCAATGGAAATGGTTCTGGATGAAAAAACAACCAAAGAGATCTTGCGGGGCATGTATTTCAGCGATGGTCGAACCTTAAAGTCGATAACCAGTGATAAAACGTATCAACTTGCGGTTACGGAAATGGCAAAAAAGGACATGCCCGAAGACCTAGTGAATATGATGAAGCCTTGGGCGATATTTACAGTATTAAGTATGCCGGAACAAAAAACAGGGTTGTTTCTTGATGCTTTGTTGTATCAGTCAGCATCAAAAAATGGAAAAAAAGTAATTGGTCTAGAATCAATGCAAGAGCAACTAGCGGTGTTTGATGACATGAAAATTGAAACACAGGTATCCTTGCTTGAAAGCACATTAGAAAATGGTGAAGATTTAAATAAAATTCTTGATGAAACAACTGAAATTTATTTAACTCGCGACTTGCAAAAAATTCTGGATCTCAATAATCGTTATATGTCCTTGTTAGATAAAGAAATTGCAGATGAATTTAATCAGCGGTTGATAATTGATAGAAACAAAAGAATGGCAGAACGGATGAAGCCACTGATTGAAGAAGGCAATGCATTTATTGCAATAGGCGCATTGCATTTGCCGGGTGAGGGTGGCGTTTTAAGTTTGTTGCGAAAAAAGGGATATAAAGTAAAGTCAGCGTTTTAAGGGGAGCCTCCTAAAATGGTTTTAAAGCGTGTTGACTGGGTTCGCCCACGAAGGGGTAGCTAGGTGATTTCAATAAAAAATACTCCCTGACACGCGTAAACTAAATAAATTTTCCTGCGGTATTTTAACTACGCCTTCCCTTGTTTTTTTTCGTATAAATTTACCTCGCCACCATCACTCCAATTAAATATTCTCAACATATCATAAAGTTAGTAGCAGGACATAATTGTAAGTTTTTTGCCTAGGCCTAAGGGGTTACAAATAAGACTTCAATCGTGCCTATTCAAAGATTTACTATTAATTTAGAATACGTGAGCCGCCTATTTGCAATAAATTTTTTTGATTGTAATTTGAGCAGAGTTTAGTTGTTAGGTATAAAAAAAAGAAAAGAAAAGAAAAGGAAAGAAAAACAAAATGAAAAACAAAATGGCATTTACTCTCATGGTGGCACTTGTGCTTATCATCGGAGGGTGTGGATCTGGAGAACCCAATCCTACACCAAAAAAATCCGAACCTGCAGTTATTAGCTCAGTAAACGCAACGAGTAATCACTATATTGCTGTGCAGTTTAATGAAACAATTACCAGCGAAACTCTTAGCGGCACAAATTTCCAGGTTGTTGATACCAGTGGAAAACGTCTAACTGTCAATCAGCGTAACCTGAGCGATGATAAAACAACTCTCTTTTTGCAGACCGATTCGCAAATACCGGGACCATATCGCCTGGCACATAATGTCAATGCGTCCGCGAACAAACCTGCAGGCACTCGAAATAAAATCGGTGCACGTGCCACCATTGATGCAACGTACGACTTTGTCGAGTTCACTGGCTCTATTGAACCAGAACCCTATATCGAAACTGTCATTGCTACCAGTAACACAACATTACTTATAACCATGAGTGATGAAATGGAAAAAACCAGTGTCGAAAAAACACCAGAAACATTAACGAGTGCTTACCGGGTTATATCGGCAGACAATGGTCGGCCCCGACAGGATGTGGGAGACCTGGTTGTAACAAAAGCCGAACTTGATGCAACAGATGTAGATGGCAAACGCATTATTCTGACTACGACTACACAGTCCGACATTGAATACTTTGTTACTGTTGCGAACATCTTTTCAGCACCACCGGGAAAACTAATTCATCCTGCGCGAAATAAAATGAGTTTTTTTGGAATGGCCCCTGTTGATATTACTGGACCAGCATTAGTTAAAGCGGTATCTACAGGAAACACCGGCGTGTTGCTATATTTCAGTGAGCCACTTAATAGCACGGCTGATCAGCCGGGTAATTTTGCAATTTGTGCCACAAATTTTGACAATGGCGTGTGCCCAGCGGGCAGTGTTTTAAATATTAGCAGTGCGGAGCTTCAGGCACAGAATACATTGATTGCCCTGACCACGCTGCCCCAACAAAGTGGTATTGATTATCATGTTCAGGCGCGCAATATCACTGACCAAGCGACTCCGGCACCGGGTAATTTGTTAAACCCTAATCCAGCCACCGCTAATTTTATGGGTAGTGGCAAAGGTGCACCTCAAGTTAAAAGTGCACTAGCGGATAGTAATGATCACATCATTATTACCTTTTCTGAACGTATTAGTGACGATGCTCTTGGTAATGGCGACCCTAACTTAATTGAAAATATTTACCGAATCGACTCTCCTGCGCTCGACATTACTATGGTTGAAAGAGTTGATGACTGGAGCGTGCGTTTAACGACTACTCCTCAGGAGCGGATTGATTACACAGTTGTAGTGAAAAATGTTCAAAGCGAAGAGGGGCTGTTAATTGACTCCGAACATAACAGCGCGACATTCGTCGGTGTTGCAGCAAAAGATACCGTTAAACCAAAATTACTAGGCGCGGAAGCGGAAGGTGATAAAACAACGCGTTTATACTTTAGCGAAGCAATGGATTCAACGTCAGCTACTAATACCACTAACTATTCCGTTGTTGTCACTGATTGTCCTGCGGATGATGCTAGCTGCGTTGTAGGCAGCACAATTGATGTTGTTTCTGCTCAAATGGATGTGTTTGATACACAGGTAATTTTAACTACCGCAACACAACAACCGCGAGTGGAATATACCGTTACAGTGAGTGAAAACGTAACGGATAAAGCCATGCCGTTGCCGCATAACTCAGTAGATACTGCTGCAAATTCAAATATTGCCAGCTTCGGTATATTGCTTGATGATAAAGATGCGCCATTGCTGGTACGTGCAGACGCGTTTAGTACTACACAAATTAGTCTGAGTTTTAATGATTCCATGGGATCAAGTGCGGCTGATGCAAACAACTATCTTATTTGTGACGAAGCACTTGCCGTAGATGGAACATGCCCACAGGGCGCGCGTTTGCAAGTGTTGTCTGCAGAGCTGACGTCTGCCGGTACACAAGTTATTCTAACAACTATGCCGATGAAAGATAACACAACGTATATTGTTGTGGTTGATCCTTTGGTAACTGATGCAACCGGCAATAAAATGGACAGCAGTAACTTCTCTGTTGAGTTCACGTTTGATGGTGCAACAACAGTGGCTGATGCGTCTAAAATACCTTACGTTGTCGGTGCAATTTCAACGGCCAACACAAGTGTAACCGTATCGTTCAGTTCCATTATGGGCAGCAGCGCGGTTAATTTGCAAAACTACGTCATCACTCAGGAAAATATAAACGGTGAAGTTGGAACTGTCTTTATACGTTCTGTTGAATGGGCTGATGAATCTGATAAAACCGCAGTTAACATTACGACTACTTCGCAAAATGAAGTGACCTATCGTGTTGCTGTTGTAAACGTGAAAGATCAGTTTGGTAATCAGCTTGATGCGATTGGTACGCGCGGTGTTAATTACAACCCTATTAGTGCCGTCTTCGCCGGTTCGCCAGCAACGGCAGTTTCATTAGCATTGTCAGGTGCTTGGGAAACCAGCGGTACAAAAGGCAGTTTATCCGCCGGTGACACAATTACTGTAGACGGTCAGACTATCGTACTGATGGATATCGACCTGGATGGTGTAGTTGATAACTGGGTAGATACAAATGGAAATGACTTAATCGATGACGCCGATGTAGTTGCCGGTATGATCGATAGCGATGGTGATGGTCTTTCTGATAATGAAGAGTTGCGTGGTCAGCTTATTGTTATCCATTTTGCAAACGGAACTCAAGAAAGTCGGGAAGTCAGTAGTGATCCTACAATTGCAGATACCGATGGAGATGGGTTAACCGATCTTGAAGAGCACAGCGTTGTTTCGGATCCGCGTTCTATCGATACTGATTCTGACGGTTTAAATGATTATCTGGAATGGAACGTAGTCTATAGCGCGCCAAATAATCAGGATTCCGATGGTGATGGTTTGCCTGACGGTGCTGAGCATTTCTTCTTTCACACATCACCAAACCTAGCAGATACCGATGGTGATCAGCTTGAAGATGCACAGGAATTGGTTGAACTCAATCGTAATCCACGCATTGCTGATTTACCTAATATCAAAATCAAAGTGGGTCAGGTCAAGTTACAGATTGATGAACAATACACTTATGAAAATGATAACGGCACAACGGTAACGAGCGAATCAAGTACCAGTGCTTCATTGTCCAGTGGTGCAAATACCTCTTTTTCTAACAGCAGAGAAACGACTAATGAGTTCTCTTCCAGTCTGTCTGTAGGTTTGGGCGTTAATGGTGAAGGAAATGTGCAAGCCGGTTATGACGGTGGTTTTAATTTTTCTGCCGGCGTAGCGGTGGGGGCTCAATTTAATATTGGCGGGGAGTTTAGTCGAACCAACAGTACCGCAATTCAAATTGAACAGAGCAGCGCGAAGGAAAGTCAGCGGGCTTACGAAAACTCACTTAACAAAGGCGCTGAGCTGAGTAAAACAAGTGCTGTCACTCGTGAGCTGAGTGGTGCACGTATCAGTATTGATCTGCAGGTAGAGAACACAGGTGATGTCGCCTTAACTGTGAAGAACTTGCAAGTTACTGTGTTACAGATAGACCCGCAAAATCGCAATAAGCGTATTCCGATTGCAACATTGATGGCTGAATCTGGTGATCTGGAAATTAATCTCGGGCCATTTAATAAATCCAAAGGGCCTTATATTTTCACATCAAACGATGTTTACGCAAATCTGGTAGAAACCTTGATGCGTGATCCTCGCAGTTTAATCTTTAAAGTCTCTAACTTTGATATCAGTGATGAATATGATCGTAACTTTGCTTTTGCCAATCAGGTTGCACGCGACAGAACCGCCGGTATTGTTTTTGATTTTGGTGAGTTAGGAACAGAAGAGTATTACATTGCAACCGCTGGTGCATTGGATGATACCGGTGTATCTGGACAGCAATATGTTGGTGGTTTTGGGGATGCGGGTGAAGCCAATGCAATTTCTTTAGGATATTTATTGCAAAGTGTATTGGGTATTCCTAAACACGATCTCAGCAAAGATTATTTTGACGCTCAAGGTCGTCTACGTAATCCGGACATTGAAACAGGCATTATTGCTGGGCCGAATAAAAGAGTGGATAGCCTCGCCGAAGGTGATGATATTCAGCTTGTGCCGTTTAATACCACGGGTGTTGCACCCAAAGCGCTGGTCATTGGAGCTGGTGCTAATGGTGTACTGGATACTAAATTGTCCGTTGGTGATGAGGAGGAGTTTGTTAGTGGTTACGAAACTCGCGTAACTTGTGGCATATCGTCAACTGCAACATCGGAAGTCGGTAACTTTTGTTCCACACCGGTACAAATCGGTTGCGCATGTGATGAGGTTACTCGTGGCCCGGATCGACTGTATCGTGTGAAAACATTCCGTCATGGTGACTTAAACAATAGCTGGTTCGCACGTACTAATGTTGATGTGCCTGCGGCGGCTGACTTCGACGAGATTCTCGTCCGACCAGGTCAGGATATTAGATTATCATTCCTCCAGGATCTGGATAAAGACGGTTTATTTGCTCACGAAGAATTTCTATTCGGATCAACTGATAGCAGTACAGATAGTTTTGATAACAGCAAGTATGGCCCGGAAAAACTTTCCAATGGCCGGTTCCGCGAGAAAACAGCTGCCGAGCTGGCGAGTGTTGATACCAGTGGTGACGGGGTAGGTGATGGCGATGGTTTTCCTGATTCGCAGGACAGTGATCACGATGGAATTGGTGACTTTGCAGAAGCTAAACTGGGCTGGTTGATTAGTCGTAATGGCGAGCTTGAGCGTGTATTTTCAAATCCTGGTTTAGTTGACTCTGACGGCGATGGTCTGTGGGATGTTCAGGAACAGGATCTTCGTGATTTCTGTCGTAGCGATGATTGGCGTCTTGATGCACTTTGCGCACATCTGGCTCATCCAGCTGTGACCAAAGCGCAGGCAACCGCAATTATTGCGGGAAGAGATGGTAAATTAAATATTGAAAAAAGTGAGAATGACGTATACGCGTTGTTTGAAAAGGATAGTCCGTACAACAAAGGATTAATGTACGGTACGGCGGTTATTCTTCCGGGTGAGGACGGTGTAATTGATACGATTATTCCTAGCAATGACCTAAGTATTGATGACGAGTACACCAATTCGAATATTACATTCCCTTCTACTGATCCTCTATTAGTCGATACGGATCAGGATAATATCAGTGACGGTGCAGAAGTTTTTGGTTATGCCGCGGCAATGTCAATTATTGAGAACGTTGATCCACTGATAAGCGAAACTGAAAAATTGACAACAGCTAAAGGTGATGTCAATTGGGGTATCGCACAGACAGTTGCGCAGGGCGATGACGTGCAACGAGTAATGGTTAATGGTCAAACCAAAGCAGGAATGGTGCTCGTTACAGCAGGTGCAAACGGAATTTTGGAAACCGAACCAGCAGGAAATGATGTTTACACAGGGTACTGGTTTATTGCGCCAGGTGAAGATCGTCGACTTGATTGTGCGAAGGACTCTAATGCTACCGATACTGTTTCCGCTTATGAAGCAGGTACCGGTTTGCTTGATCCTAATGAGCCGGTAATCTGGAGCAAGACAAGTGTCGAACCCGTGCTTGTAGATGCAAGCTGCGCTGTTGAATTGAGTGAATACGATAAAAACTCAGGTAAAGACTTGAAACTGTACGGTCGAATTGTGACGACTGATCCACTGCGTCGTGACTCGGAAGGTGATCGAATTGCAGATGGCTTTGAAGTTGCGTTGGGTTCAGATCCAACAGTTGTTGACGGTGCTAACTTCCGCGACTCTGATATGGATGGTCTATCTGATACTGAAGAACAAATTCAGGGTTGGATCGTGAAAGTGAATAATAAAGTGGGCTACCTGGTCCGTTCAAATCCGTTTAAACCTGATAGTGATTTTGACGGTCTACCAGATTTTGTTGAACGTGACATAGGCACCGATCCGAATAAGGTTGATACAGATGATGACGGGCTGGATGACTGGCAGGAATTTCGAACCGTAGTTCGCGCAAGCAGCATGCAGGCCGATTATGATGTGAACGGTGATGGAAACATCGATGTAAGCGATAAAATATCATTTACTTATTCTGCAGATGACTATGCACATATGTCGATGCTATTCACCGGTTTTAGTCTGGTTGTGAATGGAAGTGCAATTAATACTGATCCATTATTATCAGACAGTGATAATGATGACTTAAACGATTACACCGAAGTTGTGACGGGTTATCGAGTCTCCGAAACCGGCCAGAACTTTCTGGGAAGTGTCATTCTGACTAATCCAAATAAAGCGGATTCCGATGGTGATGGTTTGTCAGATTACGAAGAGAAAAACGGTGTGATGCTAAATGGTGTTACTTACATTACCGATGCAACAAATGCAGATACCGATGGCGATGGCAGGTCGGATTTTGTTGAACTTGAAGTTGGAAGTTTAACCGATCCATTGATGCAGGATGCCATGATTACGGTTGCCTACGATTCTATTTATGCAACCAATCTGGATGAATGTTCTTCGACAGGTGGAGTGAAACAGGTTTTTGATTTTGAAACACAAAAGTTTATGACTATACCTTGCACGTTAAAAACAAATTTGTTGTGGTGGTTGTATGCAACGGGTTCCACAGATGGTGCTGTTCGCAGCAAACATTTGCTATCATCTTCCGATGAGTTTGCCTATGTGCCCGATGGCTCAACAACACCTACAGCAGGTGGACACATGAGACTGGCAAGTGTGGATAGTCTTGCAGGTGTTGACACTACGGCAGCGAGCAGTGAAAAAGGATTAAAGATGTCAGTGCGCGCTTGTGAAGGCGGTGATGTATATGCTGGTGGTACTGGTGATCCAGAAGGTGCAACGGGTTGTCAGGGTGGGTTTTATGCCTACCCTACCAATGGGAAATATTACAGCAACAGCGCTGATGTAGACTTCGGTTCCGGCTTTATGGGGCGATTTCTTGCTAAGTGGGAAGGATATATTTCTGTTCCTGAAGCGGGTGATTATGAATTCCGTGTTGTAGCGGATGATGGTTTGATTCTGCGAATTGATGGTATTGATGTACTTAGCCAGAAATTATTAAATGGTAACTATGTGGCTGTTACTAACGATGCGCTATGGAGTGATAATTCACGACTTGATGCAATCGGCACGCGTACATTTGGTGCTCTGCAGTCCAAGATCGAGATCTATCTGGCAAATGCACAGGGTGCTGCAAACATACGCGTTCAAATTCGAAAGAAACCGGCTCCGGATGCTGATGGAAATGTTCCCAACTGGTTAGATTCTGATTATCTAACTGAAAACATGGTTACACATGAGCCAGCTGACGGGATGTTTTCGTGCATCGGTGTTGGGCGTGACGTGACGAGAGCGAGTTATATTTCTCTCGACCGTCATAATAAAGCCAGCAATAAAGTACCGGCCACTAAAGACTACGTACCACCTGCGCCTTACTATGGCAGCGCGGAAGGTTCTGAATTCTTGATCTTTATGGAAGCGATTGAAGCTGATACAGATGTAATTAAAAAAGGTAGTCGTTATTTTATAGAGCCAACTGTAAACTACACTACACCAACTATTGTGGCAGCTGCTCTTGATTTAGCATCATCGCGTCGAATTATTACAAACCTAGTTAAACAGGAAAACGACAGTAATGTGCTAGAAAACCCGGCGATGCTGACAACTGAAGGCGGAAAGCGCTACTTTGAATTATCAGATGAAGGCAAACAGCTTTATCAGCAGCTTAAGAGCAAAGAGCGATTTGGAAGTCAGTCTTTTGTTGTTAGAAAGAATGAAAGTATTGATGTTTCAGGCTTGATTACGAAGGTTGATAATATTGATGAGCTTGATGAATGCCCTATAGGTGCATCCGGTGTTGTTGGTCAATTTGCTTCAAAATGTCTCAAGCGTTTTTCACGAACGTTTAGTTATGATGAACTTGTGTCGACAGGTAGCATGACTTTATCACTACGAGATTTGGCATCTACAACGGGTGCAGGTGTTGGTGAAGGTTGTGATGTTGATCTGACAACTGTAATAAGTAATCAATAATTTATTTTTGAAAAGTTGATAAAAAGGCAATGACGTTAGACGTCATTGCCTTTTTTATATTTTAGTTAGCCTATTAATTAGATAAAGTCGTTTACTCTATTCAGGGTTAGCAAAATTTAATAGCGAATGCTTACGTCTCTTTGCATTCGAAGAACAAATCATATCGCCTCTACTTTGATATAACTGCGGAATCTAGGTTGATGATTGTTTCTGTAAATATATTACAACTGTTTAAGTCAAGCATTTGAGGTTGATAGCTACGGCGATGAATTATTGAGACTACTTCTCAATGGTTGTCCGATTTACTATTAAGAATTGAATATAAAAATGCGTGTTATCATGTCATGAATCGAGGTGCCGCTTACCGCGACATATTTCAACATGATACACATCGCGAATTATTTCTCGAACTTTTACGAGAGATTCACGAAATGTTCGGGGTAGAGATATATGTCTATTATTTGATGGATAACCATTATCATTTTCACTATGGCAGTGTGTCTGGCACCATTAAAGGATTTGAACATGAGTTATGTGATATAAAAAATAGCGCGTAAAGTTAATGGTGTTGTAAAAATATTATATTTATAGATTTGATCCCTTTGCCCCTAGTACTATGTTGTTGATGAAAGCCACTTGTAGATGGTGCACTTGCGGCCTGAAGGCGGGGTCTGAGATTGAAATAGAAATGGTGGGGAAAAGTCGTGTTCCGTGCGCACAATGAAATATTTGATCATTTCTTTATTATTTTCTATTGTCAGTTTGAAAAAAATCAATGAGACCTGAAATATTTTCTAATGTCGAATTGTAAGCTTTATTACCAAGATGATCTGAAATTAAACGGTCAATAGCAACAAGTTCTTCAAGTCCTTTCTGAATCGAATAAAAGCCAGAAGTTTTAAAAAAAACTATTTTAGACCGACTGTCTTCCGGGTCTGTTTTTATCGATAAAATTTTTATGTGAGTCATTTCTTTTACTAGTTTACTCACGGACTGCTTCGAAACCCCTTTCCGTTTTGAGATTTCTGAAATGCTAGTACCTTCAAAATCAATATGAGGAAATAAATCTAGATGAGACTGTTTGAGTTCTGGTAAGTTAAATACGTCTCTAACAGAGTCAAGCCCTCGTTCATTTATAAGTCGCCCCACTTTAATTAGCTGATGAGATAGAGAGGTGTTTTTTTGGTTTGTAAAATTAGTTTTATCCATGGAGTTAGTAAACCATGGTTGACTATAAAAAACAACCGTGATTTACTGTGCCTGTCAGTTTTAGAAATGGACATACAAAAAAGGAGAGTGTTATGCCTAAGGTTGCGGGAGAAAAAGCGAGTTGTCTTTGTGGTTCAGTTACTATTACAGCCAAAAATCGCGATAATAACGTTGGTTCATGCCATTGTAATATGTGTAAGAAATGGTCTGGTGGGCCAATTATGACTGTTAACTGTGGTTCAGAAGTGACTTTTGAAGGAGAGGAAAACATTACAGTATTTAGTTCGTCAGATTGGGCTGAACGAGGCTTTTGTAATAAATGTGGCAGTCATTTATTTTACAGGTTGAAAGCAAGCAATCTACATATGGTATCTGCTGGTTTATTTGAAGATAACAGTGAATTTGTATTTGAACGCCAAGTGTTTATAGATGAAAAGCCAGAATTTTATAGTTTTTCAAATAAAACAAATAATATGACAGGTGCTGAAGTATTTAAAAAGTACGCCCCTTAGTCAGCGGTACAAACACACAACAAATTTGAAAATTGCCAGTTATCACTGATGTTATGACTTCTGTTATTTTAAGGCGGAGAGCTATAGATGAGAAAACTAGGAAGTAATATTTGGGTAGTGGAGCGAGACTTTAGTTTTTCAGGTACTGATTTCGGAAATCGAATGACAATTTTGAGGCTACCAAGCGGAAAGCTGGTTCTTCATTCACCCGTTGAATATTCTGATGACTTGGCTAATGAAGTTAATGATATAGGGAAGGTCGCATTTATAATTACACCAAATAATTTCCATGGGTTGTTTTCGAAAAAATGGTGTTCAGTTTATCCTAAAGCCAAGTACTATACAGCTAAAGTAAGTGGTGCCGGTGAAAGTAATGTCTTGTCTGCTTTACGTAGTGTTGATTTGGAGTCATCCGTTGAAATAGTGAAAATAGAGGGTATTTCCAAATTAAACGAATTTGCATTTATCCACCTAGAAAGCTCAACATTAATATTAACGGATTTGGCTTTTAACTTTGATTCTAACGTGTCTTTATGGTCAAAAGTATTTTTTAAGCTAAATGGCTGTTATGAGAGATTTGGCCCATCTCGATTAATGAAATCGTTAATTGATTCTCCAGAAAAATTAAGTTGTTCGATAAAAACTATTAGTGGTTATGCCTTTAATAAAATTGTAGTCTCTCATGGCAATGTTGTTGATGTTAAGGCAAAAGAAAAATTCAGTGCCGCATTTAGTCAGAGTGAAATAGGTTTTCCTGATAAAAAAGTAAAGTTAAAATTCAGTTTTTCAAGATGTGGGTAACAAAATATATGAGCTCGTTGTTTTCTGAAAACGTGATCTGGAAAGGAGATTGATAATCTAATGACTTTTGAAACAGAACCAACAGGATATGAAAAAACTGCTCTTTCAGATCTGCAAGGATCCTGGGGAAATTTAAGAGATGCCGTCGTAAGGTACTATGGATTTCCTAACTCTGACAAATTAATATATCATATTGATGAAGCCATGAGTTGGGAATCAGTGCGAAATTTAAATAAAATGAAATCGACTTTATTGTTAATCCAAAATATAGCGGCTCAAACTGAATCCCCTGAAGAAGTCATAGAATGGATTAATGATGTAAGGGAAAGTTTAGATGAAACTTTTGAGGCTATTTCTGAAGGTAGAGCAATGTAATATAATATATGCAAGCTGTTGAGACTGTAAGCTCGATAAATATTTTTACACTACATACTCAAGTTTCGGTGTTCAAATTAGTTAACTACAGCGCTTAAATCCATCAAACAATGGGCTTTAGTAATGAAATAGCAATTATTTGATGGCGTCAGCAAAGCAGAGATTTACCTGAGCATGGATTCCGGCTAAAAAACTGCCGGGATGACAGAGTATAAAATACACCATCTAATAACGTGTCATGTCGGCAGTGTTTTAGCCGGTTTCCAGAATAAACACGCAATATCGAAATTTCACGTTTTATTTGAACCCCGAAACTTGAGTACATAGTTTTAACTACTATCTTTTCATTTTATTCTTTTCTTTTCCATATAAATTTATCGTGTGACTATCACTCAACATAAATATTATGAAAGTGAGTATCAAGGTATGATTGTAAGTTATATCCTAGACAAAAAGGATTTAAGCAAGCCGTCAAACGAGCCTATTCAAAGAATCACTAATAATCTAGAATGCGTTGGCCGTCTATTTGTAATTCATGCTCTGGTTAAAATCATTTTTCGACCCCTTTTGTTTTAGGCTACAAAATATATTGTGCTTAGATTTGTGATAGTCACCCGCTTTCATCTGATTTTTCTCGGGAGTGGCGTAGTTCACACACTAAAATTATAAAGATAGATAAGATTGGTTTATGTTGAGACACTTGATCAAGATAAGTTTAGATTAACTATCAATCTACTTTTTTATGTCGCAATAGTTAGAAACAATGAAAGGCCTAACTGATGTCTGTTTCGTAAAGATGAGAAACATCACAAATTAATAGGATTGGCAAACTTCATTTTTAGTGCCTATCCCCAGAAGCTTAAAGAGGAGTAACATCATGAAAGAAGTCTTTAGTTGTGGCGATATCAATACTGATGGTATCTGCCGTAGCATTTGTGCTCGCTGGCTTTACACCGGCACAAAAAAAGGTGGCTCGGTCACAGACATTGATGAACTTGGTACCAAGGAGTTTATTAAATTGTTATGGGATGCTGCGGATAGTGATGAGAGTATTGATAAGAACAACCTCCTTAAGCAAGTTTCTATTGACGAAACTGAAGCTGCGAAAGCTTTTTCTCCCAACTGGATGGCGACCCAGCTTACCAAGGGTGGCGGAAAGGCTATATTGACTGCATGGGATGACAGCTTGAAAAAAAATGGAATCAATGACATACGAAAGGTCATGGAAGGTCATTCAATGGCAACGAACAAGGTCGAGGGGAAATTGCAGTTTCTGGATCCTAATACCAGTTGCTGGGAGTTTAACAACTCGCTTGAGTTCTATGAGTTTTTGCCTCAGTATTTGCTAAATGGTACGGGCGGTCCTGCTGGTTTTACAGGGTATAAGAAACTTCTTCGTTGGCAGGGTATAGTTTATAAATACTCCTAGCGAGGTGACGGGGAAATATATTTTTGGGGAGTTTTATTCCGTGTGGACTATACAAGAGTTGCCCCTTCTTTGCGTATATTGAGTTTATGAAAATTATCACATGGAATTGTAATGGCGGGTTCAAAAATAAACTTATCGAAGTTGATAGGTTATATCGCCTCTACACATTTATATAATGTAAATGGTTTTTCTGAAAATATATCACTACTGTTTAAGTCGAGTATTTGAGACGATAGTAATCACGAAGAATTATTCGTGATTACATTTTTAATGTACCTCCAATTCACTGGCTTAAAATTGTACATTTAGTCTTTTCTGGGCGAAGACATTGCCGTTTTTCGCTGCTACCGTGTACCAGATTTTGGCTTTTTCGAGGTCTGTTTCAACAATAACACCTTGTTCGTAAATTTGCGCGAGTTTGAATTGTGCATCTACAAAACTTTCGTTCGCTGCATAACTTATTAGGCGTAATCCCTCTTCTACATTTTTTGGCGAGCCGATACCTTTAGTTTGCATGTATCCTAATTGATAAGTGGCCTTGACATTTTTTTCGTCGCTGGCTTTTCGTAACCAAAAATAGGCTTGTTTAGCATCCTTTGTAATTTCTTTGCCTTTGTAATATCGCATACCTAGTTCGTATTGGGCGGATGGGTTATTATTTTTGGCTGACTCCTTTAGCCAGTGAATGCCTTTTTTTTCATTGCGAACATCTAAGCTGTGACCTAAATAAATTTTACTTAATTGAAACTGAGAATCAATATTGTTCTTTTTTGCTGCTTTCTCGTGCCAGTAAATAGCATCGGTCATACTTTTTTTGAGGCCATTACCATTTTGATAACGGCTGGCGAGCTCATGTTGTGCTTTAGTTCGGTTTTTTGAGTACTTTCTAGTGCGAGTATTACTCGCTACTTTCCTAAGCCAGCTGATTGCCTGTGTGGTTGTTTTCGATTTATTTTGTTTTAATAACAAAATAGCCAGTTGGTATTGTGCGCCAACATTATTCTTTTTAGCGACTTTTTTAAACCACTTTATCGCTTCCATATTATTTTGTGGGACGGCTTTCCCAGCTTGGTACAGTTCTGCGAGTTTTAGTTGGGCTTTGGTATGATTTAGATCTGCAGCCCGTTTGTACCACTGAACGGCACGGCCCATATTTTTTTTAGTGCCGCGTCCACTCTCGTATAACCGAGCAAGATTAAATGCAGAAGATGTATGCCCCTGATTGGCTGCCAGCTCATACCATATAACTGCATTTTCTGTACTGGCTTGTATGCCACGCCCGGTCAGATACATATCGCCCAGCATTGCCTGAGCACCCATATGGTTGCTCGCTACCGCTTTTACGCACCAGTCGAGCGCTTTTCTATAATTGTTAGCACTGTATTGTTTGTTTTGATACATGAGCATACCCAAACGATATTGGGATTCTGCATCATTTTGTTTTGCGGCTTTTTTAAACCAGAATATGGCGCGTTTTTTATTTTTTTTCTGGCCTAATGAACCTTCGAGAGCGATTGTCCCGAGTTTTTGTTGTGCTTTGCTATAACCTTGTTCGGCTGAAGTGGTGTACCATATTAGTGCTTGCGGGGTGTTTTTTTGTGTGCCCTTGCCTAGTTCGTACATTCTGGCAAGTAAGTATTGTGCATTTGCGGAGTTGAGTTGTTCAGCAACGATCTTGATTGACTCAAACGCTTCATTACCCGCATATGTGTAGCTCGTGTTACAACTGACACAGAGAACTAGAAAAATTTGTTTGAGGCGTTTGTAGCGCATAGTGTAGTACAATTGTGACCAAGTGATTAGGTTGGCCTTTATGTTTTTACAATCAATTGCAGATATAGTGGGAATATACGTGCTTCAGAAATAGCCATAATTATACCAGACAAATTTTAACCTTGACCACCCTTAGTTATTTATGAATATAGTACGTGAATGCTGCAAGCAACAGATTGAATTACGGTAGCGTTATTGAATATGCAGACGTTTAAATTATTGCTGAGAAAAGTATTAGAAGAAAGAGCCGTCAATGGTGACTGTATTTCTTACAAGGCCTTAGCCAGTGAGCTGGGCGTTATTCAAGCGCCAGTCATTGCAACAGTTACTGGGTTGTTAGAGTTGCTTATAGATGAAGACGTGGCTGCAAAACGGCCAATATTATCAGCACTTGCGATTCAAAAAGGCAGCACCCGACTACCACGGTCAGGTTTTTTTGAAAAATTAAACTCACTTAATATTATTGATACAAATATAACTACGTTCGATGCCGTTACATGGCATGCCTCTGAAATTAAAAAATTAAAGATATTCTATTCAAATGAAAATAACCGATAGACATCCATTCTTTCTCATATATCTGCTCTTCTTTTTTTATTCTTCGCCTGGCTTTTCACTGGTGCAAGATGATCTTGAGGTGGGAGAAATATTGGTAACCGAAAGTGATAACGTACTAACAAAAATAAATGAAGTTGTCGGGAATGACAGTCTTGATACGTTGGTATTTGATGTTGGTACATATAATTTAAATTTAGCAATTAAAGAGTCGATAACGTTAAAAGGTGTTTCTACCGCTGATGTTATATTGCAAAGTGATGGTGTCAATCCCATCATTCAAGTGAGTGAAGCTGCCACGGTAACCATACAAAATTTTACATTTACTGATGCCAATGTCGCTATTGTTGTGGCATCAAGTACGGCAACAATTCAAAATAATATTTTTTCTGTTGGTAGTGCTGGTACGGCAATACAGTTAGATAATAATTCTAATGTCACTGTACAAAATAATATGTTTAACGGAATTAATACGGCCGTTGAGGTGCTGGAAAGTGATCTTTCATTAGTTATAAAAAATAATATTTTTTATAACTTATCTAATGAGAGTGGTTTATTTGTACGTGTATTTAATAGTGGTGTTACTTATAACTGCTTCGATCAAGTTGTGCCTGCATATTATGAGGTAGGCGGTAATATATTTGATACAACGCTGGGCCTGGTAAAGGTGGACAATAATGACTTTCATTTATTGGATACCTCAATATGCAAGAATGCTGGTGATGGCTTTCTTGATATCGATGCATCGCAAACTGATATCGGTGCATATGGCGGTGCACAGGCTGATCAATCTGCTTTTCCAGTTTCTGATATTACGGTAACTGGTGTTACTGCTGGTAGTGTGGATATTTCCTGGAGTAAGAACGAGGACTATCGTATAAGTGGTTACAAGGTTTACTATAGTCGTGAAACAATGCAGCAAATCAAATCTGTTAGTGACAGAGGTGCCTTAAATCAAAAGCAGGTTACTTCTGATGACACAACACTTTCAATAGTAGACCTAGAAACAGATGTAGGAAAACCTGCTACACCAACTCTAATCAGTGTGCTGCCGGTGAGTGACAGAAAGTTATCTGTTAAATGGCAAAAAGCCAGTGATGCAACTAATTATACGATTTATTATCAGGCAGATGGCGCTAGCCCTGATTCGATAGACGTTGGCGACGTAGATGTTTATACATTGGATAATCTAGTGAATGGTGTGAGCTATACCGTTTGGTTAATCGCTAGAAATGAATATAAGTATTATTTTCAGGTTGTCGCCTATATTGAAAGTGGTGGGCAAACAACCGAGGGTCTCTTTGTAAATGCTGATAAGCCGTATTCCGAAATAGACAAAAATATAGAAAGTGACATCTCACTTGCGCAAGTTGCTATCCCTGAAGCCATTGTGCCTTATCCTGCATTACCGAGTGAAGGTTGTTTTATTGCAACCGCCGCATTTGGTTTTTATTCTCACAGTCAGGTGCAAATACTTCGCGATTTTAGAGATCATTACTTACTGACGAACGATTTCGGCACGGGGTTTGTAAGTTGGTACTACCATTACGGGCCGTATGCTGCCAATTTTATTAATGAATTTGACATATTGAAACCAGTTGTTCGTGTTGGTCTTTATCCTTTGATTTTACTGGCTCAGGCATCTGCTTATCATTTAGCCGCATTTTGGGTCTTGTTAGGTTGTTATTTGTTAGTGTTGATAGTGACTATAAAAATTGTTCGACGATGGTATTTTGGTAGGTTAAATTTATGTTAAAAGTTGCTGGTTTATTTTTTCTAATGTTCGGTACGCTGGCTCACGCATATACTGGTCAAACCACTCATAAATCACCAAAATATACGATGGAATTACAAGCCGGTGTTTACGAGCCTGAGGATAAAGACTGGGAATCGTATTACGGTAGCAAGAATATGCTAGAGGGAAGTTTTTCTTTTGCATATCGAATATTTAGTGTTTTTGATGTTGGTAGTAGTGTTAGTTTTGGCCAGGATAAAGGTACTGGCGTTTTACCTCTGAGTCAGCTTAGTGCTGGTGTGGTGGCTTACGAAATTTTACCGGTTGATTTTTATGTGGTCTTACGTGCTAGATTTACAGAAAGGCAATGGGTCGTACCTTACGCTGGCGGTGGTTATACCCGGTTTTTCTATCGTCAATCAATTGATGGTGAAGGTTATGCGCGCGGCTCTGTTGATGGGCTACATGCCCGGGCAGGTTTGCAGATTCTATTAGACCCGTTGGACCAGTCGTCAGCGAAAACCATATTTTCCAATTACGGTATTATAAATTCGTATTTGATATTTGAAGGTAAAATAACAAAAGCAGAAGCCGGCACACCAGCGATAAATTTGGGTGGCACCAGCTATCGTGCGGGAATTATGGTTGAATACTAATTGTTTATGTGCCGCTCAGTTTTCCGAAAATTCGAAACCCTGCGACATAAGTACCAACTGCAGAACCAAAAGAACTTAATATAAAAATCATCAAAACGCGAGTAACTTGATTATTCCACCAGCCCTTGAGGCTGGTCGCATCCGATTTTAGTCGGCTAAAATCACCTACCTGAGGTTTGCGCAAATATATTTCTGCTGCAGCTGTAACCATGCCCGCACCAATCATCGGATTCAGTGATGTTAATGGTGCAGCGACGAAGGCCGTTAGTATTGTTAGCGGGTGTGCCATGGCTATTGCAGCACCAATAGCGGCTAACCCGCCATTAATCAGTACCCAGTCCATAACAAGCGCAAGGCCCAGTTCCGGGCTACGGCTAAATCCGATAGTAAAGCCAATTAATATTAATGCAACGATGATCCACGGCAAATATGAAAGCCATGTTGCGCCTTCTGGAATGGTATTTAATTCGGCAATCGTTTGTGTGGGATTTTCAGTGGTTCTGTCGTTAATTATTTTTGCCATACCGTTCATGTGACCGGCGCCGACAATTGCGAGAATATGTTGGTAGTCATTTTCACGTAATTCATTTAATAAACAGGCTGACATGAACTGGTCACGCTCGTTGATAAGTGGTTTAAACAGGTCTTTTTCATTTTCAGCAAATTGAGAAAACGTACTTTCCAGAACGTCGCCTTCTTTTAGGCGTTCAATTTCTTCTTCTGAGACTTTTTCTTTACTGATGATGCTGGCAAATAAGCCGGAGAACAGACTGAAGCGTTTCCACCAAGGAATATTACGGTAAACTCGTTTGAGAGTGGTGCCTATTTCTCTGTCTATTAAGGCGATGGGTAAATTTGCAGCCTGGGCGTCCGTAATGGCAACTTTCATCTCTGCGCCGGGTTCAATGCCAAATTGCTCTGCCATGCGCTGTTGGTATGCGCTAAGTGCGAGACTGGCAGCAACCATACTTGCCTGACCACTTTTTACAACTTTGAAAAGATCCATTTTAGCCATAGAATCAGGATTGACGATAGCCTTATGGCGGCTTGGGCATAACTCCACTGCCACCGCATCGTATTCGTTAGTTGCGATCAATTCCTGAACTTTGTCAGCACTTGCGCGAGAAACATGCGCTGTACCAAGTATGGTTATTTTTCGACCATCAATTTCAATAGTTATGATTGGCTCGGACTGAGTTTTAGTGTCCGCTTCAGGGTTATGGTTTTTTTGTTGTAATTCAGGCATGTGTCGTCATCAAGTTGGTAATAACGCATACTATCAGAGTATCCTTCTTAAGATGAAGCGATTTGTTAATGCAATCAGTGGGTGTAACTAACGGCTAAACATGTTTTGTTCAATTTTGTTGGAAGAGTGAATTAATCAGGGGTATTCGTGTGAAACAAATTTACAGTGCCAGAGATTTGCTGGAAGCGCAGTTGCTAAAGGATTTTATTCTGGATCATCAGATTGATGTGTTGATAAAAGGCGACTTATTATTGGGAGCAATTGGCGAATTGCCCGCTGATACAACGCCCTCGGTCTGGGTGTTGGATGATGATGAATATGACAGGGCAAAAGAGTTAGTTTTAGTCTTTAAAGGGCGTGATAAAACATCTCAGGTAGAATTAACCGTGTGGAAATGCCTTGAGTGTGATGAGCTTATAGAGTCGCAGTTTTCTGAATGCTGGAAATGCGGAAAAACGCGGCCCGTTAAAAATGAGTAACCGGTTTTAGCTGGAATATATTTCGGAAACGGACTATCACCAAAATCATTGCGTACATTAAACGAGCGATGGATTTGCGGGCTATCGCTGTATGCTGATTATTTGAGCTGAATTGTGTTTTTGTAATTTCGCACTTTCTTATGGAAAATATTCCCAATACCTTCATATTAGGTCGTATTGCCACCTTTAGAAAATAATACTTTAGCAACGGCCAGTGCATTTAGATCTTTATCTTTTAGATTAATCATGGTCTTAAAAAATTTCAGTGTCCAGATCTATTAGCCCTATGATGGCTGCTTTGATTGTCTATTTATTGCCTCAGTTTTATCCTTCTTTGTAATGTTGCCTGTATCCGGTGGAACATTTTCATGCGCATTTTTAGGCAGCTGTGTTTTTCAAGATAGTTCTCACTTTTGAAAGATATTAATTCTGGATTTAAACTTAATTCATGCTTAACTTAGTATGTTGGTAAGGATTTAAGTGCTTAATATGGCTCTTCTACGGTCTTGTGAGTGAGGAAATATGTCTTATATCACTTGTTTTAAAGGGAGATAGTTATGCTGGCTTCAGATAAAACCTGGTTAGCGAGTTTTCCGCAGTTATCAAAAATTCAAACTGAATCATGGAATAATCTACTCGCCAAAGTTAAACGGATAAGGTTGAATCCGGGGGAGATGATTTTTAGAAATGGCGATATTTGCAATAATTACTTATTTGTATTGAGTGGTGTTGTAAGGGTGCAAAAATTATCAATATCCGGAAGTGAGATTACATTATACCGAATTCATTCGGGAGAAGTGTGTGAGATAACAACAAGTTGTCTTCTTGCTCATGACTTATATCACGCGGAAGCAATCGCTGAAACAGAAGTGGTGGCGATTGTAGTGCCAAGCCAATATTTTCTTGAGGCGCTGAAGGAGTCAGAAATATTGCAGGATTATGTATATTCTAATGTGGAAAATGGTTTGAATAGCTTGCTTGAATTGTTGGGTGAAATTGCTTTTGAGTCTGTTGACTCAAGATTGGCCAGGTCATTATTAAAGCATTGTGATAATAAGCATTTTGTTTTAATAACACACCACGATTTGGCAGCTGATCTCGGTACTGCGCGTGAAGTGGTCAGCCGTATGTTGAAGCGATTTGAGTCTCGAGGATGGGTGTCGTTGCGCAGAGGGAAAATAGTAATACATGATTTTAGTTCACTGGAAAAACTGTCACAACATTAAGGGTACCTTTGGTTTTTCTACTTATGGGCGTCCTGCCCCTATCTACTATTTTAAATACTCCCTTAATATTTTTTAGCACATTTCACATTTATTAAATTTCTTTGGCTTTAACTTCAGTTTAAAGTGACATTGTCACTGATTGACTATTTGTTTTGTAAGAAAATGTCATTCCGTTGTTGGAAGGTGGTAATAGAATATTCGATTTTTAAGATTGCTCTTAATTCTCAACTCTTAATATTAGTTTGTTTTATTACTTTTGGTTTCTTAGATGTTTATTATTTGAAAATAAACTCGAACTCTAATGAATTTTGATTCGAATGTTTTTTAGAGTAACCGAATAAAGGAGTTTGTCATGACTATTGCAAAAGGAAATTTTGTTGAACAAAATCTAGGACTGTGGGATCGAGTATTTAGGGTGGTTTTGGGCTGCGTGATGTTGGCAGTCCCTTATTATTTGTTAACACAAGCAGGTGTAACGAGTGAGCGGTGGCATAGTTTACTTATTATTTTCTCGGTGTATCCATTTCTTAGTGGCATTCTTGGTGCGGATCCTTTGTACCGAGTATTTCGCGTAAAATGTTGTGATTTATCTAGCAGAAACAGATGTGGCAGTTTTCCTTTTCAGGTAGATGCTTTTTTGGGGCGACACCCCATACCTGAAGATGATTATGAGCATACGTTGTCAAATAGTCACCATGAAAGACATGCTTAATAAATTATGGAATATTATTTTTTCTGCTGTAATGTTAATTGTTCTTACAACAATTGCATCTTGATAACTTTATTAAATTTAGAACGGGTTAGCGTTTTTTCTGTCAATGTGAATAGAGCAGTATCTGAATCTGCATTTGTTGGATAAGTGGCGTAGCCGATACTTATTGATATCGCCAGTGTATTTCCATCACCAATATTTAAAGGTTCATTTTCAATTGCTTCAAATATACGTTGAGTGGTTTCGTAAGAGCCTTGTATATTGGTTTCAGACAATATTATGGCAAATTCGTCGCCTCCAAAACGTGCGGCTATGTCGGTTGGTCGAATGGTATTACGTATCTTGTTGGCAACAGAGCACAGCACAGAGTCCCCAACGAGTCGACCATAGGTTCTATTAACGTCTGCGAAATTGTTGATGTCGATAACTAGCACGGAAAATGGTCGGTCATAACGTTTCGCCCGTTCTATCTCTAGCCGTATTTCTTTGTGCAATTTTGTTCTGTCATAAAGGCCGGTTAAACTGTCCTGTGTAGACAAATGATCAAGTTCGCATTTGATTTGTTCGTAGCGCCCAGCCAGTAAATTAAAAGCTTGTGCCAGGCTGCCAAGTTCATTGTTAGATTCTAAATTTATACGACTACTTGTATCGCCTTTTTCGAATTGA
>JAOTSL010000232.1 GCA_029864945.1 Gammaproteobacteria bacterium | reverse complement strand
GGGAAATGAAGATTACCAGATAGCCTCACTTGATATGCCAAAAGGTAAAATGATTTTAGACAAAGTGTTTGGAAATAAAGAGTCATACGAAGGCGCCGTTGATGTGAATATTGCTCTCAAAACAATCAATGATTCCGGAAAAGTGATCGTTACAACCAGTTATCAGGGCTGCTCTGAAAAAGGCTTATGTTATCCGCCGCAAACTGTTCAGACAGAAATAAATCTATCGGGCTCTTAGCTCGTATATCTTGGTAAGATAAGCAGTTAAAGGCTATTAGTTGTATTAGTTCCAACGCGATGCAGGGGCTAATATAACTAACAGACGAAATTATATCATTCGTCTAACAACGTTCGCACGCGTCTTAATAACTGCTCGGCACTAAATGGTTTAGCTAAACACTGTTGATGCAATAATTGGTTTGCCAGGTTCGCCTTATGTGTTTCGCTAAAACCACTAACCATCTGTATCTTGATATTTGGGTAGCGTTTTTCTACCTCAGTAGCTAGCTGATACCCATCAATCTCAGGCATTATCACATCGCTGATCATTAAGTCTACAGGTGTGCTTTCTAGTATTTTTAACGCTTGGTCTGCGCCACCTGCTGTTAAAACTGCATAACCGTACGATGTTAAAATTTCTTTAGTTAATTCAAGTAAAGCGGCCTCGTCATCTACGGCCAAAATCGTTTCGTTGCCAGATGGGATTCCCATTGAGTTAGTATTTTCTTCATCAGGGGTTTCATCATTTATTTCTTGATATCTAGGTATGTAGATAGCCAGTTGGGTGCCATGTCCAGGTTCTGAATATACACGAATAACACCTCGGGACTGCTGAACAAATCCGTACACCTGACTCAAGCCTAATCCAGTTCCACCTGTGCCCTTAGTAGTGTAAAACGGATCAAATATGTTTTGTTGAACATTTTTGTCCATCCCAATACCAGTATCACTGATCGATAGCAATACATAGTCTCCTTGTTTAATATCCATATGATGAACATCTACTTCTGATAAGTGCATATTACCCGTAGTTAATGTTAACGTTCCATTGTCTGACATGGCGTGCATAGCATTAATACTCATATTAAGAATAGCATCCTCCAATCTTGCTTGATCCAGCCAAACTGGCCATAAATCCTCCTCTAACTTAACGACTAATTTAATTCGGTGGGTGAGTGTTTTTTCCAACAGATGAAGCATTCCGTGAAGTGATTTATTAATGTCACATATTTCTGCGGAGGAGGGTGTCTTGCGAGAAAAGTCCAATAAGGTCGAAGTCAGTTTTTTGGCTCGCTCGGCTGCAATGAAAATCTCATTACTGTATTTTTCAATCTTAGCGCTATCATCCCCTAGATTGCTATTTATGAGTTCGGAGTAACCTAGAATAACACCCAGCATATTATTAAAATCATGCGCAATACCACCCGTCAGGTTACCAATAGCATCCATCTTTTGTGAATGTCTTAAATTATCTTCATTTTTTTGTCGCTCGGTAACATCATCAACCAGGGAGGTTGCTCCGATTACTTTTCCGTCGTTATCTACCAATGCCGTATTGTGCCATTCGCATAAAATAGTGCGTCCATCTTTGGTGGTGTTTTCATTGAGACTGTAATTGCCCCCTTGTTTCGCTAACAAATCATCCCATACTTTTTTCACCGCAGTTTCGGCGCTTTCTGGTAGTATTCTTTCAGTAATGTGTTTTCCAGCGACTTCCTCTTTTGTAAAACCAAATATTTTTTCAGCCGCCGGATTCCAGTCAATAAATTCAAAATTCGTATTCCATTCAATGACGCCAACTGGCGATTGTTCACGGTGCAATAAAAGACGCTGTTGTGAAATACGTAACAACTCTTCAGCACGAAAACGTTCCGTAATATCAGTTGAAACACCGGCAATAGCGTAAAGCGTATTAGATTCATCATATAGAGGGAATTTGATAGAAATAAAATGATGCAGCCCATCTTCTTGAGGCGCACTTTCTTCATATTTCAGGGGTTTTTGGGCCGCAATAACACTATTGTCATTTTCATGTATCTCGTCCGCAATATGTTTTGGCAGAATGTCATACAACGTTTTTCCAATAATATCTTCTCGCGACATATGATGTAAGTCTGCCACTTTTTGATTTAAAAACGTAAAATGGCCATCAAGATCCTTAACATAAATTGCTGCTGGGGCGTAGTCCATTATTCCTTGCATTCGTAGTTCAGCTTTTGATTTTTCATGGCTTAACTGTTTTAGGTTTTCTGCTAACTTCAATGATTCAAAGCGTGACGTTATATTATTAACCAAAACCTGATGCACATTCCTGCCTGAGCGTATCAACATTAAGGAAAATAAAGCCAAAGCGAAACCTAGTGCAGAACTGGTCCCCCCTTGTGAAAAAAGGAAAGGAATTGTTGTCAACAATATTGGCGTTAAGTAACAATAGACTGTTTTTAAACTAGATGAAAATATTGGCGACACAATTGCAACGATAGACATTAACAATAATAGACTGTAGATACGCTCTTCTATAGCGTGTAGGCTTAGCCCTTGTAAGATAATAAATGCCCAGCCTGCAGCAATTAACCCTGCTAGTAAGGAAAACCGATTCTCAAATTTAGTATGATCATCTATTATTTTTTGATTTTTTTTATAATCTGAAATGAGCCAAACTTGAGCCAAGGATATAAAAAACATAAATCCTAACCACGTAAAAATCACGGGCGATGAAATATGCCCCCAAAAAACATATGCAAAAATGAGTGAAACGGCGATCGCTGTACTGATACTGGACAAAGCGCTATCGTAAAGAAGTCGAATGCGTTCAGTTGTAATGTTATTGTCTAATTTCATACAGCCTCTCAACTAAACAATTTAAATGTACTTTGAAAATATCACTGATAAAAATCTAGAGAATATTTTCTAGTATTTAGAGCGACATCTATGTTTAGTTATAAGCCAAAATATATCATGCTGATTTGGTTTGCTCTAGATCCATGCTTCGGTGATTTGTTAAAATATCAACGTCTATTAGCAAGCATTCGCCTTTCTCGCCTAATTTTAAAAATCCTTCAATATACGCCATGTCATTTACCTGAGGCAAGGCCATTTCAGTCATCGATACAAATGCATTTTCAGCAATAGATTCAACATCGGCTATTTCATCAACGCGAATTGCAGCACAAGGCGTATTACCATCTAACGTCAAATAAATAAACACAGGTTTAATCGTGCTTTTTAGTTGATTAACGGCTCTTTCAAATAAGGCTGTTAGTTTTGCCAGGGTTGTATTTCGCTCTACGGCTAATATCTCAAGGCATTTTTCAATGTCTTCTCCATTATTTTTCATCGTTAAAAGGCGATCGGCGATGGAATGTAAATTTGTATGAGGCTCCTCAAACTCATTAATTATCTCCCTTAAATCATCATCTTTCGTCACAACAGTTTTTTGCCACCGACCAAACTCACAATTGTGCGCTTCTTTAGGTAAGGTAAAAGGTTCGTTATCTGTAATTGATTTTTCAAGTGCGTCTAGCCAGTCAATATGATCCTGTTCCCGTTGGTTTAACACTTCAATTAAGCCGGTTTTTAGTTCACTATCTGACGTAATATTACCCGCTATAGCTAGATCGATAACAGCCACTGGTATTCCTCGATACTCAATTATTCCTAACGCTTCTTTAGAGCGGAATGCCTTGCAGAACATTTTGTCTGATTCACCTAAAATTGATAAAACATTCTGAATTGGCACGCCAAACAATGACTCGCCGGTTTTAAATGTCATTATTTCCTGTATTCCTTCATCCATTCTCTATGTTTCCTTCAAATAAATACGGTAAATCAATATATCGCTCTGTGTATGCTTATATCGGAGACTGGTGCTCATTTATTTAGCTATTTATTTAAGTGTTTATTTGAGCTTTTATTAACTCTATGTTCTAGCGGATGATTTTATATAAATTTTTATTTTGACGTGTTAAACCGCTGAGCTATGCGCTCATATACATATGCGCATTTATATCACATGAAATTAAGGGGAATATGGATATGTGTTACTGACCGGCAAGATAATCATATGACAAACGAGGGATATTGAAAGCCGTTATAAAGCATCCTGATATAATCAGTTAATACTCAGCAATAATAGCTCATATTTTATCTCGTTCTTTTAAAATAAAGGCCCAGAATTTGGCAAACTGCATTGCATTATCATCATTTGGTTTTGTAAATTTAAAGGTGGTGGTAATTGATTTTTCGTCTCTTTCTTCATCTTTTTCCATACGAACCACTTCAGCATTTATACCTAATTTTTCGTTTTCAAAGTTAACTCTTATAGTGACAATATCGTAAATTTCCACGCCCATACGACCATATCTTTTTGTTGTTATTGCGCAGCCGTCATGACTTATATTTACAATCCCACCTAATATTTCTTTTCCTTTAAATCGCAGTGTTGCTTCAATAGATTCAAGTAAATCAAGCTGGATATCGACTGGTTCCTCAATTTTAGGGAGTAGTTTCCTTACTTTCTCCAGTAATTTTTGTTTTTTATAGGGTTTTAATATAAAGGCAGAAATCCCGATATTAGCGGCTCTGGAAAGCATTTTTTTATTTGAATGGGAGGCTAATAAAATAAATTTGGTATTTTTACAATTTTTTGTCGCGCATGCCTTTTCCACGAAGGAATAAGTGCTGTCTAGTACAGTTTCATAGTCGATAAAAACTAGGTTTATACCTTTATAGTGCTCGATTGCTTCGAGTGCATCAATCGTATTTGTGTATTTTTTGACCCTGGTGATTTCGAGATCAGACTTAATTATACTAATTAACTGTTTGTCATTACTATCGTCTACGAAAATGGCAGAAAATGGGTTAGACATA
>JAOTSL010000048.1 GCA_029864945.1 Gammaproteobacteria bacterium | reverse complement strand
ACAATTTAATGATAAGAGCCAAAACTGCCGCAATAGTTTTACTTAGTCTGGTATTTTTTTCATCAGCTGTGGCAATTGCTGATGAGCAACATCCTCGAGTAAAAATGACAACATCACAAGGTGATATTGTACTTGAACTGGATGCGGTACGCGCTCCTAAATCAGTTGAAAACTTTTTGGCCTATGTAAACAGTGGTTTTTATAATGGTACAATTTTTCACCGCGTAATCTCAAATTTCATGATTCAAGGTGGTGGTTTCGCGAAAGACTTCAGCAAAAAAGAAACCAAGGCGCCGGTTAATAATGAAGCAAATAACGGACTACAAAATACCCGTGGCACAATTGCAATGGCACGCACAGCTGACCCGCACTCAGCAACTGCACAGTTTTTCATTAATACAGTTGATAACGGCTTTCTTAATCATCACTCTCAAACACAACGAGGATGGGGTTATGCCGTATTTGGTAAAGTCGTTGAAGGCATGAATATCGTCGACAAAATCCGCAAAGTTAAAACAGGACCAGGCGGCCCTTTCAGTAAAGATGCACCCAATGAAACCGTTGAAATTATTTCTGTAACAGTTGAAGCAACCGGTAGTACAAGCACACCGACTTCGCCTCAGACACTAAAGATGAATTAAGATAACGTTTTATGCACACACTTTTTATTTCAGATTTACATCTGTCACACCAAACGCCCACTATTGCACACAATTTTCTGACGTTACTAAGGGAACAATCAGCTGATCTCGATGCACTTTATATTCTGGGTGACTTGTTTGAATACTGGCTGGGTGATGATGGCATCACCCCCCAGCATCACCCTATATTGAACGAAATAAAACAGGTGTCTGAACGCGGGATACCTGTATATTTTATTCGCGGTAATCGAGACTTCCTTATATCTAACGAATTTGCCAAACAAACGGCTTGTGAAATTATGGAAGAACCTGTGGTGATTAATTTATATGGTAACCCTACCCTTATCATGCACGGTGACTTGTTATGCACGGACGACCACGCCTATTTACAATTTAGAGAACAAGTGAGAAACCCCCAGTGGCAAACTCATTTTCTAGGCCTAAACATGGACCAGCGAATTGAAATGGCAAAACAAGCTAGAGATGTCAGTCAGACCTCTACTAAAGAAAAATCCATGGGTATTATGGATGCCAACCAATCAACCATAGAGCAATATATGCGTGAATACAGTGTAAACACCCTGATTCACGGCCACACCCATAGACCAGGTGTTCACCAGTTTGAGATTGATGGACAAAAAACAAAGCGTATTGTGCTTGGCGACTGGGGAGATAAAGCCAGTTACCTGAAAGTTTCTGCCACAGAAACTACGCTAATTGATCCAAGGGTTAATACCAATAGTTAACACCGGTAGTTAATCCAATAGTAAACACGCAACCATAAAAAAACCGGGACGATTTTGTCATCCCGGTTTTCCTTAAATTCGATATTTTAGAATTTTACATTCAAGCCGATACTAGCATTATTAGTAATATAACTTAGCTCCATACCCATGGTACCCGCCTGAAACATACGACGGTATTTTTTAGGTAACATGTGGGCAGCGCCATAATGAAGCAAAGCTGTACCAATAAAATAGGCATTTACTGTTTGTGACGAAGGACATTTTCCCATAATTGGGTTGGTTTCATAATATGCCCCGGATTGGCATTGGCTGGAAATATCCAGTGTTTGTCCCCAGTCAGCAACATGTGTAGCGAGGTAGGCAGCCTCCCAGTAAGTATCTTTTTTAGACCAAGCGTTAGCCGCAGAACTTACAAATATTATTGTCAATAAAACCAATAACTTAACCGTTAATTTCTTATTCATTTTTTATCCAGACTCTAATAAACCACACCTAACTAGGTTTACGTCCGGACCATGTCTACTGTGAGTGAATTAACTGACAACCCCATCACATTACACTTTGGGATTAAAGAAACTGTGAAAGAGGTCTCTATTAATCACCTAAAAGACAATAACAACACATTGATTTCATACGATAAGTCGCTGTTATTTTTATGTTTTCTATGGTAAAAACAAGTCAGAAGATGAAAAGCATTGAAGCTATTTTTCATTATTAATGGCTAAAGCAGAATATGGATTGCCTGAATCTATCAGGCACAAAATTAATTCACGAAATAAGTGGGATTCGCACAACATGATAATTTCAACTAAACGGGCTAACTACATCAAGGTTGGGGTATCACTGTTTTTGCTTGCAGTCTGTTCGACCAGTTTACATGCAGCCGTGAATTATGATGCAAAAATAGACAAAGTCAGTATAAAAACAAAAATGCTAGTAGGTAGGTCTTACACGGCAAAAGTAACCGTCAGCAATACCGGCGCATCCACCTGGACAAAGTCAAGTAACATTAAATTAGTGACTACCGGCAACGCAAAAAACGCATGGAAGTATTCAGCGGGCACCCTCAGCAGGGATGAACGTATTCCACCTGGTAACAGTAAAACGTTTGAGATCACACTAACCGCGCCAAACCGAACAGGTATTTACGGAATTCAATTTCAGTCACTGCAAGATGGCAACACCATGAGCAGTAATAGCAAAGCCAAAATGATTGTCGTTGAAGACAGGGCAAACAGGGTTAAGTTTATCTCACAACTTTTGCCTGAAAAAATGGAAACCAGCCAAGAATATGCCGTAGTCATCCAGTTTAGAAACAACGGCACATCCACCTGGAGTAGACATAACAACTATAAACTTGGGCTAAAATCTCTACAAGAAGTCTGGAACACCTCAACAGAACTACTAGGTAAAAATACCGTTATTCCACCTGGCCAGATAGGCACCTTTCAATTCAACTTAAAAGCGCCTGATAAAGCTGGCCACTTTCCTATTCAGTGGCAAATGAAAAAAGGTAACAAATCGTTTGGCGAACCCACGCCTAAACTAATGGTAGAAGTCAGTGAATCAAAATCCAGTTCCGGTGCAGAATTTGTCTACCAGAACGTACCTGGCACTCAAAAATTAGGCGCATTATTCACTGTACTTAACCGCGGTGAGATCTACCCAGTGGACGTCACCTTTAAAAACACCAGTGATAAAAACTGGACGCCAGGACACGTCGCATTGGGCGCACAAAACCCGGCCAACTCCATGAACTGGTCAGTGGACCGTATTGAACTTAAAAGCAGTGACACAATTCTTCCCGGAGAAATAAAATCTTTCAGCTTTAAAATAATCGCACCATTAAAACCGGGAATATATAATTTTCAATGGCAAATGTTGCGAGGATTTAAGACCTGGATTGGAGAAAAAAGTGAGAATATTTCGATTACCGTTAAATAAAATTCCAGTGAATTTGAGGTAGTTTGTCCAGGATAATAAAGCTGCGAACTGAGTTTAGCATGGCCGAATTTAATCACAATATTGTACGGCTTAATCTGGATTATGAATATCAAGGCGGCATTCATTTAAGTCTCGGGTATATCAGCTATAACTCTTCCAGCACTGGCGAAAATAGTTCGACGCTTTACCCTTATCGTAGTAACGACCGGATATCGTCAAGTATTGTTTTTTACTATTAACGCATTTACAAAAAAGTATTTGATTAAAAGATATATAGATATTTAGCTAATATAAGCTTGAAACTTTCTTTCTTTTCATGATTTTTTCTATTTCCACAAGGCATATTTGAATATTTCAGGTGATTTTTTTATTCACAAAACCTGTAGATAACTTTGTGGATAACTTTTGGATAACATGTCTAAAGTGGCGAATCTATTAGCCTGCAGTTAGATTGATGCTTATTTAAGCCCTTACTCAAACCATTGATTTTATTATATATTTTAATAGGCGCGAATTTACACGAGATTTTCATTGCGAGATTACAACTGAGATTGTCAACAGTTTTTAGGTGTGAATAACCATGATATTTTCAATTTACTGACGTAGTATTTTAAAAAAATTCAAGTAAATTATTACTCTTTTTTAAAGACCAAGCGCCTGTTGCTCTGATGTAGTAGTAGTAATGATGACTCGTTACAGCTCAAGCACAAACGTCAGATTACTCGAACTTAACTTCTAACGTTAGCGATACAGGGCGATCTAACACTTCACTCAAGGTGGTCACTCTCCTTAAGACTTTAAAATTAACCACCAAGCAATACAGTTGGACAGCCAAGTATTATAGTTCCGCCATGGGCTGTTGTTGATCCCATTTTTGCCGCTGGCTTTTTACCAATCAAAACGGTAGTGCTACCCATTGCAATAGTATCCGGTGGGCCAACACAAACACAGGAATCACCTGCAACGGATGCTGGCATTTTACCAATTAAAACTGTCGCCATACCCGGCCCAACAATCGGCCCGCCGACATGGGGCACTGGTCCGGTCATCATTGGACATACGTGCATATCGGTTAATCTTGCTGCTGGTGCACCCATATTAATTTTCTCCTATATAACTCGCAGGCATAACAGAAATTTAAACATTATCGCCTTTACCACCCTGGGCAATGTTAATACCACGCTTAATAAAACGCTGATATAAATTTTGTGTTTGTTTTGGGTCCTCATGTGCACTTGCTAATAATATTGCACCTGTAACCGCTTTACCAAAAACACCATCGGGGGCTTCTACTTTTGCTTCACCCTTTGGTGTAATACTGCCACCACTCCAGAAAACAGCGTTTGCTACCCAAGAGGCGGCAGTTGCGTATTCGAGTTTTTCTGCCATATGAAGATTTAAATACCGATCATCCTCATTAGGTTTTACCATCCATTGATCGGCTGCTCTTAACGCATTAGCATCATCTAGGTTAGGTTTGTCTCCCAATATATCTTTAACACATAAACTGGCCCAGTAAACGGCTTCTCGTGCGGGAAGCGCTTGAGCAATAACACCGATAGCATCTTTTAAGGCATGGTTTTGCAGTAAAGACTGAATAAAATCAGATAATGATTGCTCTGATTTTAACAAAGGTAATGTCGTCTTTTCTAGATCAACATATTTACAAATTTTCTCAGCGCTTTGACTTTTTGTTTTTACTAAGTTGAGTTTATTCATTATTTTTCTGGCTCTGGCTTTAAGTTAGATTCATTTTATTGGTTTCATAATTCTAGATTCCGGCTAAAACACGGCCGGAATGACGGGCCAAGTTTCTAGTTGATCATGGTTATTCCACCCTGCACTTTCACCATTGCACCGCCTTTTAATTCTGCCATGGTATCGGCATTCACTTTCACCATCATACCTTTAAGTGTGATACCGGAAGGGTCCATTTTGATACTGTTACCACCACAGGTTAACGTAATGCCTGCAGATTCAATTTTAATACTATTGCCACCGACTTTTAATTCTATTTTACTTGTGTCAATAGTTGACGAGTTACCACCAACTTTACTTTCGATTTTATCTGACGCTTCAACACTACTTTTTCCGCTATCAATTTTAGTCGTAAAATCACCGCTGGCTAATGTTAAATCGTAATTCCCTTTATCCAATGTTGTTGTTTGGTCACCTTTGGCTAACATTATTTCACGACTACCATCCATCAACGTAAGCGATTGATCGCCTTTGTCCAACGTGGTGTTTTGCTTACCGTCTTTTAGGCTTATTGTTTGGTCACCTTTGGTTAACTCAACAGTCTGGTTACCTTCTGTTAAGGTATGCGCTTCATCGCCTTTGGTTAGTACGGTGGTAACATCACCTTCAGTTAATGTTTTGATGACGTTACCTTTTTTCAGTAAATAAGTATCATCACCTTCTTCAATTGTTGTTGTACGGTTTTGATTTATCTCCGTATTGAAGTCTTTTTGCGCATGAATATAAACTTCTTCTGAATCTTTTTTGTCTTCAAAACGTAATTCATTAAAAGTTGCTGAACCGCCGTCTTTTGTGCTTCGAGTTTTGAATCCGCTTTGTGTCTGGTTTGCGGGTAGATTATACGGCGGCATATTAACGGCGTTATAAACCTGGCCGGTGATTAGGGGTTTGTCTGGGTTACCATCAAGAAAACTGACAACCACCTCCTGTGACACTCGCGGAATAATAATACCGCCCCAGCCTTTGCCTGCCCACGATTGAGATACACGGATCCAGCAGGAACTTTCTTCATCTTTTTTACCAATACGATCCCAGTGAAACTGAACTTTTACCCGACCATATTTATCAGTGTAAATTTCTTCGCCAGAAGGGCCTACAACCACCGCCGTCTGTAAACCGTAAACGCGTGGCCGTGGTGTTATATTTTTAGGCCTTGGTATCGCTCCAACAGGAACACAAACAAATTGATTAAAGTAAGAACGAGTACTACCTGTGTTTGATCCAACATCTTCTGATGCATCAAACCGCATACTGATAATCGTATATTCTTTACCTTCTTCAGCGGAACATTCGTGCTTTTCTATTTTAAACTTGCCGCCTACTTTCAGACTTCGATAAGTGCCGGACGATTCAATCGTGTGATATTGAGATTCTTCTGCTTCGATTCTGGCTTTTATGAATGGCTCTGCGTCACCGGTTTTAATATAGCCATACGGATATTCGTAGTGCTCATATTTATCAACTTTGTCCAGCTTCACAATAGTACTAACTTCTTTGACAAGCGCTACATTCGGCTCCTCGAACGAGTAACTGTTTGCCGTTACTTTGCCGGTAATATAAGCGTGATTGTGTGACCAGGAATGCAGGTGTTCATCGGCTATATTATCTAAATATATGAGTTCATTTTCAGTGCAGTTTTCAAAACTAGAGGTATTATCCGACAATACCATTGTATGTTTGCCTTCTTCGTGGGCAAAGTAATAAAAAATCCCTTCCTCTTCCATTAGGCGGCTTACAAAATCAAAAGCAGATTCACCGTATTGCACGCAGTAATCGCGCACTAAACAGGTCTTTGTTACACTCATTTTGTAATCTGTAAAACCGTAAAACTTAAAAACATCTTCAATAATATCTTTCGCGTTTTTTGTTTGGAATATTTTATGATCACAGGTTTTGCTTAAAAACCAAAGCCAGGGAACAACGACAGCCTGATAGCTTCTTAACCCATCGGGGCGAAGTGAACCACTTACAAACTGGCTAACATAACCATTGTAATTACGTTTACTGCCGTCACCCAATATCATCCAAAAATCGACAGGCTTGCCTACAATATCCTCTGGTTTAATTGCTTGCTCTTCAGATGCAAGCCCAAGTGTAAAATTAAAAAGATTTGAGATGCCTTCATCGCCGCTAATGCTTAATAGGGTCAAGTCAGCAGTTAGTGATGTGGTGATGCCAATATATTGTTCGTTTGAAGTTGAGGTCATTTTTATTTCTATTATTTATTGTACTGCGAATTAGATTACCATTTATTTCAGGTATGAATTATGACGCAAATCACACTCAAAATTGAGAGCTAAATAGTATCAACTTAACTGTCAGGCTTATTTGTTATGTGGCTAAATTATAGTAGCGCGTAAAACGATCAGAAACCATTAGTTATTTACGTGACCCACGCTCAATTTTTTGATTGAAATTTAAGCATGAGTAATGATATTAATTATTTTCCCCATAGAAAAAGGGGCCTAGAATATAGGCCCCTTCCTTCTTTTGACTACTAACTTTTGACTACTAACTTTTACTACTGAAACTTTATACTATTTAGATGACTTAACTTCTAATAACTCAATTTCAAAAATCAATGTAGCATTTGGACCAATTGCCTTGCCACTTCCACGTGGGCCATAGGCTAAGTCAGATGGGATAAAGGCTTGCCATTTATCACCCTCTTTCATAAGCAACAATAACTCGGTCCAACCTTTTATTACACCGGTAACAGGGAAAGTAAGCGGCTTACCACGGGCGATAGAACTGTCGAACTCAGTACCATCAATTAAAGTGCCTCGGTAATGTACAACAACGGAATCCGCCTCTGTTGGAGTTTTACCTTTACCTGATTTAGTCACTTTGTACTGAACGCCACTTGCCAGGGTTTTCACGCCTTTTTTCTTTTTGTTTGCAGCAAGAAAAGCATCACCTTCTTTTTTGCTCTTACCCGCCATTGCGGTCTGTTTTTTCATTTGCTGCTGGCGTAATACATCTATTGCCGCTTGCATTTCCTCTGGATTTAACTGAGGCGGTTTGCCTGCAAGCATGTCATTTATCGCCGCAGTAAACGCTTTAACATCAACATCCAGTCCACCACGTTTAAAATCCTGACCAATCTGTACACCAATGGCATAACTTGATTTTTTCTTATCTGTATCCAGCGAACTATCAGCCGCAAAGCTGTTTCCCCAAACTAACGCAGCTAGTGGTAGTGCGACGTAACTCAATTTCATTTTTTATTCCTTAATTGTAAATAGTTGTGAATAATCGTTTGTCTAGACTGATCATATTCATGATTGTTCAATGCAATTAACTTGAATATCACAGTTAATTGACTTAAATCCAGCTTTTTTTACAGGCACAAAAAAAGCCGATCGAATATTGAACGGCTTTTGTGTAAAAAATTTATAATAGTTCGAAAAAAAAAACTAATGGAATGTTTTTTAAGCGTTTGCAGCTCTTCCCGATGGCACAAATGCTTTTACTGTATCCTCTAATTCTGCCGTGGCTTTTTTGGTTGCATGCACGACTGTTTTCTTATCAAGTCCTGTTAGCTCCCACGCTTCGTGACTAATTTTTAGCTTCTCTTTAAAACCTAAACCATGCATGTGCGCAATATGTGACATAGCATTTGCTATATGCACTATGCTCACTTCGAGCTTAAAGGCTTCTGCTTTTTCAGGCTCATGATGATAAAGTGCTACAGCTTGAAAGCTTTCAGGTAAATGCCACTTTTTCATCAGTGCTGCACCAATTTCACTGTGACCTAAACCAAAAACGACTTGCTCTACTTCGTGATAGGGTTCTGCATCGGCTTTTGCACGGTGAAGAACAACGCGCATAATTTCAGGAATTTTTGCCAGCATTACCAACTGACCAATATCATGCAATAGTCCCGCTGCAAAGAGACGTTCTTTGCACAGTACTTTTGTCGTTGTTTTACTACCTAATTCTCGTGCGATGAACCCAGTGAACAAACTATGACGCCAATACTTATCCATATTAATAAGATCATTTTTGTCTGCACTAAAGGCATTTATAACAGAAGTCGAAAGCACGAGATCGCGTAAATCCTGCATTCCAATAACGCTAATAGCACGTGAAATAGTTTCAACTCTTGAGGGAAAGCCATAATAGGGGCTATTGGCGATTCGTAATAACTGCGCGGTTAAGTTCGGGTCGCGACTCAATACATGCGCGATGTCTAGTGCAGATGAGTTGGGGTCATCAACCATTTCATTAACGCGAAAACAAACATCCGGTAGCGCTACTAAATGATCAACGTCTCGTAAAAACTGTTCTGGGGTAATGGGCATTTTGCAATCCTCAACAAAAACTGGTTACATCTGTCGAAACTAACAAATGTATCGTCATTCCCCGGCTGGACTTAATCCAGAATCTCTACATTTGCAATTAACTACTCGTTTTTTTATTCATTTAACAACTATCAACAAGCAATGAGGGGACACTTTATCACGAGGCATATACCATGCCGGCCATCTTTCACGCCTTCTTAATTAAAGTATAGACTAAATATGCTGACATTTTGGCCGATACAAAGAGATATAGCTAAATTAGTTATAAAATCGGGGATCATTATGAATGCAATCTCAGGGTTTCAAAGCGGCTTAGCCGGAATATACAAAGGAATGAATGCCTTACAACAGGATGCTAATGTTATAGCGTCACAAGGGACGACGACTGCCGCTTCAAGTCAAGATGTCACCAAAGCCATAGTTGGTCTGAGCGCGAACAGCCATCAGGTAGAAGCGTCAGCTAAGGTGATAGAGACTCAAGATCAAATGTTAGGATCGCTGCTTGACGAAATGGCTTAAGCACCTTTAGAAGCATAGAAAAACACAAATATGGATATCAACAGCGCTCTACGATCTAACACATACTCTGGGAACAGTTTTTCTAGCCCACGCAACCCTGTGGCCGAAAAACATCAAGCGGAGGCATTAGGCCCTGCTCTCGATGCGAAAACCGTCACTACAGCCAATCCTTCCCTATCGGCTACAACGGCAAACACACCTTCTGACAATACATATAGCAATACGTCAAATAACACTTCAAGCACCACTTCAAATACCAAAAGCACGGATAAAACCAACGGCGAACAACCCGAAGATGAATCCACCCTAAAAAAAGAACCCCAAAATGAAAACTCAGCCGGTACACAACTAACTGAAGAAGATTTAAAAGAAGTTAAGGAATTAAAAAGCAGAGATCAGGAGGTACGCACACACGAAGCCGCGCACCTAGCCGCTGCAGGAAAATACGCGACAGGCGGGGCTTCATTCGATTACAAACGTGGACCTGATGGAAAAAACTATGCGGTAGGTGGCGAAGTCGGTATAGATACTAGCGCGATACCTGGTGATCCTCAGGCTACACTTCAAAAGGCACAACAAATTAGAGCGGCGGCACAAGCGCCTGCAAACCCGTCAAGTCAGGATAGGCAAGTTGCAGCAAGCGCATCTCAAATGGAAGCAAAGGCAAGACAGGAAATTGCCGAGCAACGTATAGAAAAACCCAGTGAAGAAAACAACAAAGTTATAACTGACTCAGAAAAAACCGGCAGTGATGAATCTGAAAATAACGCAATAAAAAATAAAGCAGCATCGGCTTATCAAGCCATTGATAGCATTTCTCAACCAGAGAGCAGTACGACACCTCTGATTCAGCTTATAGCATAATACTTACACCTCATTCCCTCCCACTTTCATATACACAGCAAAGCAAAAGGAAGTGCCAACACTCTTAAACCCTATTTTGCTACGGCATTTAAATACAAGTATGGGTTCCAGCAATAATCCCATCTATATGTGCTTGAGCCTTACTAACATAAATACTACCCTTATATTTATCTTGCAGTAACAACGTCATTGCAGCGGATTCAGCCACGCAATCGCCCTCTGCATGATAACTCAGCCCAGTGTAATATTGCGCGTTATCAGCCCTGATACTGCTGGGAAACAGGCTGATTAATGACGCAAAATCCGAACGCGCAAGAAGTAAATCTGGCATTGATTTTTTCTGATGGCTACGCCCTCTGTAGTACAACGCATCATCAGCACGATTTGTTGTAATGTATAATGTTACCACCTTGTCAAATTCAAGAATTGCTGTGGTAAAGTTTGCCTCACTATAAAATGTTGCCCCCCGCTGATATAACGCATCATCTAAAAACGAACTTGCTGGATAATTTAACGCAGACACTTTGTCATACGCCGTCCTTGCAGCGTCATAATCTAATGGCAGCTTCGATATATTTGCAATTTTGTGATAACTACGTCCGATGTAATATTGAGCTGCCGCAGCGTTTGTTGAAGATGGGTATAAAGCAAGTACCTTTTGAAGCTCAGGTACCGCGCTATCGTATAACAGTGTATTTGCTGTTACCCCAGCTTCATCATAATATGATTTACCTTTTCTATATTGCCCATCATCAAGTAAAGTACTTAGGGAGTATGCCGGTGTAGTTAATAATAAGTCGTATTCGACTCTTGCCTCTAGGTATTTTTGTTGGGCATGAAAACTACGGGCAATATAATATTGGGCCGAATCAGAGCTTGATGACAATGTAAAAGAAAATACTTTTCTAAACTCGATAACAGCAGTATCGTAAAGTGCTAAATTGTTATTTATCCCCGCCTCATCATAGTAGGTTTTTCCTATTTGATATTGTGCGTTATCACCCCATATACCTAGCGCGTAATTAACAATCACTAAATCGTATTCTATTCTAGCCTGAGTGAAATTTTGCATTTCATGATAACTTCGAGCAATGTAGTATTGCGCTGAATCTGCACTTGTCGCCAATGGGTAAGCAAATACTTTTTGAAATTCAGCTATAGCAGTGGGAAATAGCGTGAGGCTCGATGTGCCAGTAGCCTCATCATAATACGTTCTCCCAATCTGATACTGTGCATTATCCACCCAAGTACTAAACACATAATTTGAAATAAGCAGATTATATTCAAGCCGCGCCTGGGTGTAATTAGCTAATGCGTGATAACTTTTCGCCAGATAATATTGCGTATTATCTGCCTTATCAAAAACACTGTACTTTGCTAATACCGCTTTGAAATCCACAATTGCCTGAGTGTAATTAAATGCATCATAAAGTGTTTTTGCCAATTGAAACGAGGCGTCACCGGCTACACCACTGACACCTGCATTATCGATAACAAATTGATATTCCGTCCTAGCGAGCAATAAATTATTTTGTTTAGCAAGTGCACGCCCTTTCCAATAATGTGCATCATATATAACAAGGGAGTTGGCGTAATTAGTAAAAACAAACTCAAACTTATTTATTGCCGCTACGTAATCGAGTAATCGGTATTTTGATTTACCTATATAAAGATTCGCTTCCGCCGCAAATTGACCGGCTGGATATAGCGCCAATAATTCATCAAATTTAATCGTCGCATTAACGTAATCTGCAAGATCATACAAAGCTACACCTTGATTAAACAGAACGATTTCCGTTGGTGGCCCCAGATTAACATTAAGTGTAAAAGTTGCTCCTCCGGCGGACGCCGAACCATCCACTTTAATCCACAAATTACCGGATACATCGGCGATCAACGTACAAATTTCGCTAGCCGTTCCTACATTGTTAGACTGACAACCAATGACATTCATTTTTGCTGTCAAATACAAGTACAAGTCTGCATTACCGCTTAACCCAGTCAAGCTAACTTCATACGCAGCCCCTGGTGTTAAACCAGTTATTGAATAATAACTTGAGTCAACAACACCCACTGATCCAGCGTAAGGGGCACTAAGAGCGGATGTGACTGGTAATGGTTGAGCAAGTGTTCCTTGAGGAAGAGGTGCAGCACTAACATTCAGCACATAATTCGCACCAGTCGAAGCGTTTATAGGATTTACCTGAATCCATAATGTACCGGAAACATTGGCTGTTGTTGCACACCACTCATCAATTATTCCGGCATTGGCTGAACCACAAACGACTGAGTTTGTTCCAGGATCAGAAACACTCAGATCAACATTAGCGGTCAATCCCGTCAAACTGACGACGTAGTCGACATTTGCAACTAAACCATTTACCTGATAATAACTGGCTCTTGAGCTTACAGAGCCACTGTGAGGCAATACAGCGCCGTTATAGGCTAATGGCAGTCGAGCAGTAGCTGTACCTTCTGCCGGAGAACCTGAATAGGCATTTACACCAATCGTATATGTCGCGCCAGCGAAACTGGCAGTGCCGTCCACCTGAATAACTAAATTACCGGATGAATCAGAAAACGCCATACAGGCTTCATCAGCAAGACCTGCATTAGTGGATTGGCACTCTAGTAATGTATTGGCATATACGGATAATTGAGCATCCCCCGTTAGCTGGCTTAAATAAACGTCATAGGCGGTATCAGCGGCTAATCCTGTAAGCTGATAATAACTGATTGTTGTATCAACTCTTCCCGAATAAGGAAGATTATTTACATAAGAAAGACTGAGTGGAACGTCTACAGAGCCTTCAAGCAATGCAGGTGTATCAACAACAATTAATTGAAATATTGTGCCTCCAATACTGCTATTCGCATCAACGCTTATCCAAAGTTTACCGAGTGAATCGGACGAAACCTGACAATGTTCGTCTAAGATACCGGCCAAAAGGGGGCTACAAGCTGCCGCCGCGCTATAGTCAGAACTGCTATAAACCGACAAGTCTGCGTTAGCTGTTAAACCAAATAATCCAACATTATAAATTGTACTTGCAGTCAAACCAGTTACTTCATAAAAACTCGTTCCTTTACATGCCTGCCCACTAAATTTTGTAACACCATTAACCACTTTTCCACCAGTGGCAACCCCCTCACAAACTAGCGCAAGATTGGTAACAGAAACGTCGTCAGGATTAAGCAGCGAGTAACCTGTTGCATCCTGAGTTAATATTAAATTGATATCTAAAATAATATTATAAGTTGTATCGCCATCCGCGACGTGGTCATCAACACCTTTAACAGATATTGTTTGAGGATCTGACCAGTTGGTTGTATCAAAATAAATACTTAAATTACCGGAATACAGTGCCGAGGAATTATTGTTCGCAACAATTCCTTCGCTGGTATTTGAAACAACATCAATAACAACTTTGTCACTTGGTGGCGCTTCTAGGACAACAGAAAAAGAAGTGATACCACCTGCTTCTGATGTCACTAATCCTGTTATTGGGGAAACAGAAATTGCTGGAGCAGGCGTTGTATCTCTATTGATGGCCGGTACATTGTTTAATATAAGATTTGAGTAGCCAGATGTATCAGTCGTTAACCCCTGATTTATTGCCATCACAAGACTGTAAATCTGATCACCATCCACAAGAGTATCGTTTTGACCAACCAACGTAACGAGCTGTGGAGCCGACCAATTATCGGAGGTAAATATGAAAGAAGATGCGGCGACAACATTAGGCGACGAATTGATATCCAGTACC
>JAOTSL010000047.1 GCA_029864945.1 Gammaproteobacteria bacterium | reverse complement strand
GTTGTTTTCGTACTCAATCGGTCACATATTTTTATATGCTCCCTCTCTCCGTGCGAAAACGCCTTCGAGGCCATGGAAGGCCGAAGGTAGAACAATGCAGGAGCAATTGTCGAGACCTGAGGCAAAATCTAAACACGCTGAGCAGTTACAGTATAACAAACAATATACTTCATTGTTCTTCACAAAGGGTCTTTGCAAGTACTCTTTAGAAGCGCTCTTTAGCAATGATCACCACAAAATCACATCATGATTTCAGGCGCATCTTCCCATCCATGCTCAATAACCCGTTCAAGCATCTTACTCATTGGCATAGGCTTACCGAGATAAAATCCCTGCACAGCATCACAGCCAAGTTTCTCCAGCAAATCAAGTGTCTCTTTATTTTCCACACCTTCAGCAACCACTCTAAGACCAAGCTTGTGCGCCAAATCAATTGTTGAGCGCACAATAACGACACTGTTAGGATCACTAATCAAAGACTGACCAAATGATTTATCAATTTTCAATTCGCTAACGGGCAATTGCTGCAAATAAGTTAAAGATGAATAACCAATACCAAAATCATCAATCGAAATACGCAAACCCATCGCGTTCAACCGATGCAATGCCTTGATAACATTTTCGGGCTCTTCCATTAACGCAGTTTCCGTCACCTCTAACTTTAATCGCCCTGAGCTTATCGAATGCTGATTCAGTATTGCCAATATTTCATCAGCAAAACTTAAATCGGACAAATTGGCCATCGATAAATTAATGGAAACTCGAATATCATGCCCATTATCAATACATCGTTGGCATTCAGCTAACGCGTGATGCAACACCCAAATTGTTAATGGTTTTATTAAGCCACTTTGCTCAGCTAAAGGGATAAATTCGTCAGGTAACAATAAACCATGTTTGGGGTGACGCCACCGAATTAGCGCTTCGACACCACTGAGACGATTTGTTCTTAGATCTACCTTGGGCTGATAATATAAAACAAGCTGATTATTTTCTATGGCATTTTTTAGCTCAGAACTGATTGCTAACTGCCGCAAGCTATTCTGATCAACGCTCGCATCATAAACAGTAAAGCCGCGGTTACTCCGCTTAGCTACGTACATTGCAACGTCGGCTCTTTGTAATAACATCAACGGATTGTCACCATGAACAGGAAATGAAGCAACACCAATACTGGCACCAACAGATAAGCTGTGACCTTCTATGTAAAGTGTTTTTTCTACGGCTAATATCACTTTTTTGGCAATTAACATCGCCTGCTCGATAGTGGCTGTTGGTAACAACAAACAAAATTCATCACCACCAAGACGCGCTACCGTGTCAGATTCTCGAAACACCTGCTTTAGTCTTTGTGCGATTTGCTGCAGTAATTTATCACCAACATGATGGCCCAGCGTATCATTTACTTCTTTAAACCGGTCTAGATCCAACAACAACAAAGACAAACTATTGTCACTTCGTTCGGCGGATCGAATAGCTTGTTGTAGGCGATCAAGTAATAACGATCTATTTGGCAAATCTGTTAATGCATCATGCATCGCCTGATAATGCAATGCAGCAATACGCGCTTTTCGTCCCGTAATATCTCTGAGTATTCCCACATAATAATATTCGTCACCAAGATGCATCTCACTAACAGCAAGATCCATTGGAAATACAACACCATTTTTCTTTAAACCGAAAATTTCTCTTGCGACACCGACAATAACTTTTTTCCTTCCATTATCGAAGTCTTCTAATAAAAAAGTGTCTCTTTCGTCAGCGATGTCACTGGGCGGAATTAGCATATCAACCGACATACCAATCAACTCACTTTCTGAGTAACCAAATATATGCTCAACTGCTGGATTAATTGTATCGATTAAGCCGCCATTTGTAATTGTGACGACACCGTCAACAATGTTATCGGTCACCGCGCGTATACGTGTTTCACCTGCAGCCAATCCAATTTGCATTTGATTAAACACAAATGCCAGCTCACCCAATTCATCCTTACGAGTAATGGGAATTTGCGCGCTACGATCACCTTTTCCCGCAGACATAATTGCGCTTCGTAATATTCTTATGGGCCTAATAACGCTAACACGAAGTGATACCCACAACGAAATAGCTAGAATGCACACCAGTAAAATAGCACCAAACCAGATCAGCGTTTTCATTTCGCCAATCCGGGCGTCTGTCGATTGAGTTAAAATAGAAAGTTTTAGGACTCCGCGTAGCATTGATGTGTCATATCCATGGCATGCTAAGCATTCAACATCAGCCTGAATTGGCATAAGAACGGTGATCATTCCGGGATGGGAAGTATCGTATGTTGTTTTGCCTGTCAGCGCGTTATCGAATAACACCGGCTCAACCGGAACCTGCCCATCGCTTATAGAATGTTTATTACGCTGAAATCGAGGCTGACCAAGGTATTCATTTACCTGATTGACCGTATTCAAATCATTAAAGGCGGGCTTGCCATCACGACGTATAACTTCAATGTCTTCAATACCAGCAACACCATGCAAACGGTCTAACCATTCTCTTGCCAAAATGCCATTACCATTGAGCATTAAGGTTTTCAGACTACCTAAAAGCGTCTGTGCATGCACATCAACCTGCTCAATGCCTTGCTGCTCAATAGCTTGAGTCAACTTTTTATCCATCCACAGGGCAACCATAACAACCAGCACTAAAATAACGCTGGAAATCAAAATCGCGAGCCTGGTTCCAAGACTTTTCATACAACAACACTCAGACGTTAAAGGAAATTACAAAGTTATTACGCAGCCCAATCTTATGTCCCTGCCCCTCTCGCTGGGTTAAGCCCGACAGATTCCTAGACCCGTACTATAATACCCATGACCACTAAAGATGACTGGCACACTTTTGATGTTTATTTCTAAATTCATTTAAATATCAATACTTAAGCTTCTTATTCTTTATATAACAGCGGACATTAAATACTGCCTGTGCGCTTAAGTACTCATCCACCCCTTAAAATCATTCTACCACCACTGTACCAACAAACAATATTGCCGCAAAATCCCTATGAAGGGTTTTGCTCCTAAAATTGGACATATACACTCCCTCACTAAAGCGAATTTTTTTGTTCAGCGGCACATCCATTTTAGGCGCGGCCAACCAAATTTCTTTTCCTCTTGTTAATACCCGTAAATATGTATAGCCATCTGTTGCAACACTTTCTAATACAGTACCTGAATTAGGTAGATTTGTTACCGTTTTTTTTGTTTGCGTTAACGAGTTAAAAGCATCTAATTCTTGCTTAGTGCCGTAATATCCAATTTCGTCGAATGAATTAAATTTCGCAACCCACACGTTCGCCATATACTTATAACGCGTGGATCCACCAACCAGATAAATGCTATCTTCAATAACCAACGTGGTAAAATTTGCCATGTATGCAGGTAAGTTAGTGGATACAGACCACTTATTTGATTCAACCATATTGGTAACCGCGAGTTTTTCGGTTGAATTCAAATATTCCGTCCCACTAATTCCACCCATAGCATACAAATAATTATTGTGTGCTGCACCGGAAAAAGCATAACGCCCGGTCTTCATTGATGGCGCCGTTCGCCACATCAAATCTGCATCATTTAAATCAGCATACTCTACGTCGCTTATCCCCATTCCTTTTGAAGGATGGTGACCACCAATTACCACTGCGTAGTTATCTACTTTCTTCACTTCGTTAACATAACGGGGCATTGTCATTTGGTTTTTTTGCATTACCCACGATGAAAGCTTTCCATTTTTTAAAAACGTACTACTCTCCACCGTATCCAGCAACGCACCACTAAAACCACCAATAACATGTAACACATTATCCTTAACAATTACTTTGGAGCATCGGCGCGGTGTAAGCATTTTCTCTTGCTCAACTCGCCATTCACCTAATTCCCCATTAGCAAAAATCGGCACGCTGACAATTGAGTTCAATAATTGTTTTCCGTAAGGCCCATTACCCCCACCGACAACATATATTCTCTCTGCGTAAACAGCAGCCGATACAAATCCTCTAGGCTCTGGTATTTTGCTGACAACACGCCAAGAGGATAAGCTTCCGTCAGAATTAATTGAAGCGGACTCAACGGAGTCCAAAAAATTAACGCCGTCAACTCCGCCAATAATATAGATTTGATTTTTGTGGGAAACGATAGCCGCACCTGCACGTGCGATCGTCATTGTACTTGTCGGCTGCCATCCGGGGATCCAGCTATTTTTTAACTCTGCAGCTTCAACAGTAATACCTAGGAAAGAGATAAAGAAGGAGGCACATAAAAACCGAGTTAGTGTAATAGGGGCATGAGACCCAACGGCATTACGCGAGACATCTCCCATCAGTGAAGATCATATAACCGCGCAACGCCGCCAAAGCTTCCAACCCAAATACTGCCATCAGATGCATTTGCCATAGAAAATACATTGTCAGCATAGAGTCCTTCTGTTTTTGTTAAAACATCAAAACTGCCGTCGCGCTTTACTTTTGCTAAACCATGGCTGGTACCAGCCCAAATTGCACCATCCTTATCTTTGTTCAACATAAATACATGATTAGATGGCAACCCTTCTTTAGTCGTATAATTCGCCCAGGTTTCACCATCAAATCTAGACAGACCCGCACCCCAAGTGCCAGCCCATACTATTCCATCATCATCAACAACCAATGACACGATATAATTCGGATTATAGGCAACATCTACTTTCGACAAGCCTTGTTCCTGTTTTTGTTTCGCGTGGTGACGAGATGCAGCAGCGGGGTCTCGAGAAAACTGAATATCTTTCTCAACTTTTTTCAGGTTTGCTCCAAGACCATCTTCATGCTGCCAGTTTTTCCACTGGCCATTGGCAAGCCTAGCTAGCCCATTTTCAGTGGCAAACCACATTTCACCATTCTTACCTTCTTCCAACCCATAAACCCAGTCGTTAGGCAAACCACCATTAGTGGTTTCCATATTATAGGTTTCCCATTTTTCGGGGTCATCTAATTCACCACCAATGATTCGATTTGCGCCTGACCAAGTCGCTATCCAGATATCACCGTTGGCGACACGCTGAACGTCATAAACAAATTGGTCTGCAAGGCCGTCCGGGATATTGTAATTCCGCCATTTATCATTAGCAGGGTCATAAAGAGATAAACCACCGCCATAGGTCCCCACGGCAACTTTGTTACCAAGCTTACTTAAGTGAAAAATACCATTTGATAACAAACTACCTGTACTCACATCAAATAATCTGTAATTGTCCGTTTCCAGCTCATATCGAATAACCCCGCCTGATGTACCAACCCAAACGAGTTTCCCGTCCGCCAGCATACCTTTCACATTCCGATTACCAACACGGAAGTGCGAAAACTTTGGCTCTGGTATCAAAGAATTTACGGGGGGGGTAGCAGTAGATGCTGGTGACGAAGGTACCGGTTGCGCAGGTGATAATATGTCCCCGCGCTCGGTTAAGCTTGGCTGGATTTCTGTATTTGCAACTTGCGACGAAGAGTCAGTGGATTTTTCACCTTGTGAAACCCCCATTATGTACGACCCAATTACCATTACCCCAAATACCACACAAATGGCAAGCAAGCCTTTTAAATCAAGTTTCACAATATTCCCTCTCGATACAGGTTATCTATTATTGTTATAGGATGCGCATTATACCGAGATAATATTTGAAAAACAGGTCATCCTAGATTCCGCAGTTAGATTCTAGGATCATGCAGGAAGGATATTTGTAAGGACACTTACTGAACTGAGGATTTTTCCAGCACAGCGACCCCGTGTTTAGTACCGGCCCATATTCGGCCGTCATTGGTCACATGAACGGCGTAGACATGATTATCTAGCATCCCATCCTCTCGGGTAAACGATTGCCAGTTTTTTCCATCATAACGGCTTAGCCCATTATTTGTTCCAAACCATATAACACCATTGGCCTGGGCAGCCATGCTATAAACAATATCTCCTGCGAGACCATCTTTAGTGGTGATATTTTGCCAGCGATGTCCATTGTAGAAACTCACGCCGCCTCCCCAGGTGCCAGCCCAAACGGTATCATCTGCAGCTACTTCGATACAAAACACGTAATTTGGGTTATATGTACTACGCCCTTCAGCTAACACACTCAGGTCATGCCTTTGACGAGTCCCAAGCCCGGTATTTTCACTAAATGGCAATTTTTGCTCGTTAGGCGCGCCCAGACCATGCTCATGAGTCCATGTTAGCCAAGTTTCCCCGTCAAACATGTTTACACCGCCCTCTGTCCCCACCCAAAGCCGGCCTTTAGAGTCTAAATCCAACCCATAAACCCATTCATTAACCAATTCTTTAACGTAAGTTTTAAAGGTTTTAGTCTTATAGTCAAAGCGACTAAGCCCGTCCCAGGTCCCAATCCACATAGCGGTATTTTTTTGATCGGCAAAGGAATACACCCAATAATCCCCTAAACCATGCATAGGAAAAAACGTTTTCCACGTCTGATCTATTAATCTTGATACACCACCACCATTAGTTCCAAACCATGCACTACCATTACTATCGGCGGTAGCGGCAAAAACATATTCATTTGCTAGTCCGTTTTCACGCGTAAATGTTCGCTTTACATTTCCCGTTAACAGGTCAACTTCGAGCACTCCAACAGTGGTTCCAACCCATAAGTTAGTTGATTGTGAATCACTCGCTAACGCACGCACAACCACATTGTTACCAACGTTAAAGCTTTCGGCAACATGGTATTGAGCCGGGGTTTTAGATAATGATACAGCCTCAGGTTTCGACTGATGGTAATTCAACTCAACTGCAGCATTTTTTGACTCAGAACCACATCCAGTTAAATTCATTAAAATAACAATCAGTAAAGTTACTCGGATCACAAAAATGTCCTTAAATATGCCGCCACATCACGAATGTCGTCATCTTTTATCAAGCCATTAAAACTTGGCATAATACCTCGCCCATCGCGAATAATAGCCATTAACTCGCTGTCATTTTTAAACAGCGTTTTGCCTTCCTTAAAATTGGGCAACCCGGGCATGCTTCCCTCTCCTGAAGAGCCATGACAAGCCACACAATGACGCATAAAAACTTCTTTTCCGTTAAAAACATCACTGGCAAAAATAGTCTGAGACACACAAGGTATTACCACAAGAACAATAATCCTGAACAAAGAAACTAATTTTCTACGCATATCAACTTCCCCTCCCCCATCCACTCTTCCCACTCAGCTTTAGGAATACAACTTAACGCACCTTTGCCGCAATTCTAGCACTAGGAGGCTGTCGGACTTGACCGTTTGAAGCGAAAACTCATGGGGCCGAATCAGAATTTCTTATCATGTGAGGCGAATAGTGGTTCTATTTAACGAACATGATAGGGGATTCTGATCGGTATCCATGAGTTTGCAGCCAAACAGTGTTAAATCCGACAGCCTCCTAGCACATCATAAAATGCAGGTTACTATTCTACCTAGCCAGAAAAGACAAAGCCGATAACAAGTACCGGCTCAATCTAAATAAAATTTTCTTAGGTTTACTTTATACCCTGCTTCAACCTACGCTCGGTAAACCACGCCTCCTTAAGACCGGAGTTAATTTTGACTTTTTCAACCTCAAAAAATGACTTATGAAATGTCTGCACATTTTGAACAAAGACTCTATCCCACACCCAAGCATCATTCACTTTTTGCCATTTTAATAGCTGCCGTTTCAAAAAGGCGTCCTTATTATCAAAATAGTCTACACGCACTTTAACGCACTCTTTAAGGTCTGGCGTCTTAGCGTACCATGATATTTTTTTGCTATATTGAGGGTCGTCTTCATTTGGCGTACTGACAACAACAAAATATTCATTCTTATTTCGATCCTTATCAATGCGAGCCAGTTGATGATCATCAGCATCAATACTACGATAAGAAATATCACCATAAGTTAAATCAGAACCTAAAAAACTATCGGATAAATCTCGGACAGAAACTCGGCGAATTTTTCTTAAAACGGGTAAGTAAATCCACTGTTCAGCACTTTTCGCGCTCCCATCATTATACGCCCAACGCATAAATCCTGCGCCTTTTGCATCTGGCGGATACATAGTGAACAACACCATTTTATCAAAAATATCATCTACGCCTTTCATGTCCTTCCAAAGCCGCAGATAAACCGTCTTTCTCTCGTTTCCAGATTTATCCGTTAAAGTAATACTTAACTGAGATTTCTGGTCTTCACCAGGATATTTATTATCACACTGAGATACAATATCCTTGCCTGTTATTTCAACTTGCTTGGGACTGGGCTTGCCGACCTTATCTTTCTCATCTGCAGAAAATACGGCATTAGACATCATCCCTAATAATATGAAAATCAGCAAACGCTTCAGCATGCCACAGTTTACAAGCATCAAACTACTCCCTGAATAAATTAAGGCTTCACACCCGTAATTAAGGTAAACGGACTTGGATCTGGCAAAGGCCTAAAACTTAAATCAACAAAACCCACTTCTGCCGCCATGTCAGAAACTTCTTTCGCAGAATATGCCCTACCTGCTGGCGTATGCACGAGCTGATTCAAACCAATTAACACTGGCAGCAATGGCCCATCTTTTTGCGTGGTCAAAAACTGCTCCTGAATCAGGATTGTTCCGCCACTTTCCATAGCATCAAATGATTTTCGAATAATTTCTTTAATTACATCTGGCCCTTCCTGATTTATCATGGAAGAAAGCAACACTACGTCATACCCCTCTCCAAACTCATCTTCTAGATAACTACCTTGCTTAGTAGAAACCAGATCACCAGCATTAAAGTTAGAGATAATATCGCGAGTCACTTTTAATGTTTGCGGTAAATCAAACACATCACCCGTAAGCCCCTGGTACTTCTGACACATTTTTATTGTAAAAATTCCCGGGCCACCACCAACATCCAACATTCGTTTTTTGCCAGTCAAGGGAACTTCTTCTGCTAACAAATCTGCCTGCGGGATTCCACGATAAAGCATCCCCATGATATAGGTTCTTGTCTCTTCATCACCATGGTCGTGCTGCTTTTCAACAACTGGAGCGCCATTAACAACTGCATCAGTTAATTTTGACCACGCACCGACCCAGGACTCAAACATAGAAACAATACCCCCCTGATATCGCGGGCCACCCTTAACCAAAAAGGTATCGGATAATTTTGTATTCTGAAAGAGTTCACCATTTTTGGTTAAAAACCCAAGCGGGACAAGGGCAATAAGAATCATTTCAAGGCCACGCACATCCGCGCTACATTTTGCTGCAAGATCTTCTGCCGATGCTGGAGATTCACTCAACAAGGTAAATACATCAAGAGAGTTAGCGGTATGCATTACAAATGAACTCCAATAGGCGGAACTAATCTCCATTACAGCCATTGGGTTCAAAGAATCATCCCAGTTATTATCTGGGTTAGTATCACTCATCGAGATTTCCTCTTATATCAATTTTGTTAAAAGCATGGAATTAGTTTCAACACACTTATTCTTTATCACCCGCAGCGCAAATCATTATTGAAAAACACTTTCCTGCTGAAACAAGTTTGACTTCACTTCAATCCCAGCACTACACCAAAATCCGAGTGATTAACAAGCGCAAAACGAGGCAATGACTAAATAACGGCGCGACGGCATAAAATTCAAGGGTTTATCTAGCAATGTTACACAATTCTTAGGATATTGTGTAGAAAAGAAATAATCAAAATCAAGTCGCACTTCAGTAAGGTAATGCCTCTCTACACAATGCTTTTAAAAATAGAATACTAAAAGCCTTGCACTAAAGCACATAATTCTGAACCAGCAACCTACGGCCAATAAAGAGAAATAAACTTATATTAAATACTTCAGGGAATAGAGCTAAAAACATTCAACATGCTCGCCTTTTTACCCTAGAACCTCATACATCAGGACAAAAAAAAGGAAGGCTTAAAGCCTTCCTTTTTTTACGATCAAAATACTAAACTAGCTCATGGTGCTGGTATTTGAGTACAAACAGACGAAGACAAAGGATCTCCTATAACACCCTTAGCATCAGCTAAACAAGGCGTACCCATAATAGCCGCGCCTTCACCTGCCCCTGCAACATTAAATTCCGAATCCCATTTCCATGCAGTCAAGGACTGATTTCCAGTAAAGCCAAATGCACTTTCTACAGTTTTATCCCCACCAAGACCAGTTGGGTTTCCTTGCGCATCATACTCAAGTGCAGTGGTGTTCTGGAAAGACAAGTATCCAAATGAACTACCCAGACCGCCAGTCTCCCCTGCAGCTAATGGCTTGGTATCGAGATTGACTTGCTGGCCAATCCAGATTGCTTTAGCGTTATCGCCCGCATCCCACGATACCGCAGAAGTATCAGAGTTCAAATTTATTGGCGCAGAAGAGGCAGACAATAAAACCCCCTGCTTCTGACGCAAAGCAAATACCTGTATATCATCCTTACTTGCGTTATCCACACTACTAGTACCGCTAGCAAGACCAGCCGTCTGATCAATACTCATCTCAAAGCCATCACGAATACCGCTATCTACCGGATCCCCTCCAGCAACAGCCGTCGTTGAATTATGGCTACGATAAAGAAAACCCGACTCGAAATCATCACCAGTAAAGTCAGCAATACCGTCATCTTTCAGCTCTTGCGAGATAACTATAGGAGCTTTGGAAGTTGCAGGATCAAGTGCCCAACCAGTATTTATATCCGATGTAGAGATAAACGACGTCCCCGTAAGATTCTCTTTAATTTCCTGATGCGCAGTAATACCATTTTGATTAACGTCTGACGTCGCACCACCCAAGGTTAATTTCATTTTCACGAAACTAACATCAGAAAAACCAAGCTCAGCAGAACCAGCCGTTCCCTTGGCGTTCTGATCCGTAACTATCGTCATAATATAGCTTGAACCTGTTTGATCATTTGCATCATTGACCATAAGTTGCTTAAAACCCAAGCCAGATGCAATAACACTACAACTCATATTAGCCTGCGTACAAACAGTAGCTTGACTATGGTCGATATCACCACCAGCTTCACCACCTGCAACCCAGCCACCAAAGTCAAGAGTTATTGCCGATGCACTGCTCATTGCAAGAGTAAGCGCGCCTGCTAATGTAGCTATTTGAAAATATTTACTCATAGTATTCTCCTCTTATCGAGACTATTTGAACAAGCAAATGCTTGGTCACTATGTAATTGGTACATGCTGTCACACTCTAATAAATTGACAGCTACCCCACATGATTAAAAAATATGTATTCCCTATGCGTTAAAACTACTCCTGGATTGCAAAAATGTCAAGTGGTTGGCAAAAATAAACTATAACCAAACGGCCTGTAAATAATCACAAATTTAAAATAGATTCACAATATACCTATAATACATTCAATATGTTACAGGTGTATTGCATAAAACAAAAATTCTATCTAACGTCATTATAGGTCGTCGCCATTGAAATAAACTTAAGTAATATTGGGTTAAAGGCCATATTTAAGGCCCGGTTATTATTTTAACCATTAAAATGACCAATGTGGCTAATAATTATACTGATTAAGAAATATCAAATTATTTGTGGTTTCACCGTAATCAACCCTGCTCATCGATGCGTAATCAACCCGTATTTGACGGTAGTTTTTCAGAGGAATTGACATAGCCTGACATAGACTAACTCTAATTGGCCCTACATGCGTTACTATTAACACATTCTCATTTGTGTGTTTTTGGGTTATTTTCAGAAGCCCTTTAGCAAGACGATCTTTTACGTTATTAATTGTCTCGCCGTTTTCAGGTGTGTAATTCACCATATCCTGCTTCCAGCACATGTATTCTTCCGGATACGTTTCTTCAATTTCCTTAAAATACATACCTTCCCATTTGCCGAATCGTCTTTCTACCCATTCAGGCACCAGCTCGAGCTCCGCCCCGGTTACTTTTACAACCTCTTCTGCTGTCATCATTGTCCGTTTTGCGGGGCTGCAATATATTTTCGTAATATTCCCATCTTTTAGCTCTATTGCGGCGCTTTTTGCCTGATGCAATCCATTTTCATTTAGCCCGGGATCTTCTACATCGTCGCAATATATTCTATTGGTGGGAAAGTCGGTCTGACCATGGCGCAGAAACACAATATTAGTACTTTTTTCTTTGGTTCTCATTTTATCGGTGGCATTCCAATTTTATATGCTGAATAGTTACGATTATTCTAAGTATTTTTTCTGCCAGGACATATATAAATTATGCGTATGCTCCATATATTCTTCTTTTGTTGAGAATAACTTGGGATCAATGGCATCAAAAACATAATAATTTGCTCTATTATTCTTCGTTGTTAAGAAATGCCACATTTTATCTACCAAGGTATAAGGGCCTACCCATACAAAATCCTCTTGCGCTTCGTAATGCAAAAATACTGGCAATATAGGAACGCCTGAACTAAGGGATATATCAAAAGCACCGTAACGAAATGTTTCAAATATCCGCTTGCCTTTACAGCCACCTTCAGGGTAAAGGGCAATATTTTTACCTTTAGCCAGATCTTCGGCAATCTGCCGCCCGGCATCGGCTCTGGATTCCTTTGATTCTCTATTAACATACAGCGTACCCGCGGCTTCACTAATTGGCCCAAAAATCGGCCAATGCTTAACCTCGATCTTCGCCAGCGAATGGACATCAAAAAGTGCTGGGACACCAATATCTTCAAATGCAGAAGGGTGATTTGCGATCAAAATGTATTGCTCTGGCAGAGGTGCCAGGTTTTTTTGGTGAAGCTTCAGGTCTACATCCAATGCTCTAACGAATGCTTTGCACCAGACTCTGAATAATTTGGGATAAATCTTGTCTTTGCTTTTAAATGGAATATACGCCAGCGCGAGTAATATGGATGTGAGTAATATAAAATCAATCCAGAAAAAAGCAATTTTCAGAATACGGAAGATGTAATAAAACAATTCACAATGCCCTTTTTATATAAATTATATAAACGATTTAGTATGCCGGCAGGATAATTACCACCCCTACCTCATAGGTAGCCACACACTTGTACGGATTCACCCAGACAACAGCTCAGGAAGATGCTAACAGCCTTTCCAAACCTGCCTTACTTGCTCTGCGAGGGTCATTGGGTCAAATGGCTTGGGGATAACATCAACCGCTCCCAGCGCCTTGTACTCTGCTATTTCAACAGGCTGGACCTTTGCGGTCATAAAAATAACCGGCACATCTTTAAATTCAGGCATTTTTTGCATTTCCTGCAATGCGGTAGGGCCATCCATTTCTGGCATCATGACATCCATTAATACAAGATCCGGCTGAAATGCAGGCCCCTTATCTAATGCTATTTGTCCATTTTCACAAATTTCGATGGTGAATCCGCCAACAGTCTCCAATGCCAATTTAGCCACTTGTGCGATATCAGGTTCATCTTCAACATAGAGTATTTTTATTAGTTCCCTGTCTGGCATGACTACATCTTCCTTAATGTTAATTTAGTACCTTAGTATCGAACCGTTTTACCGGCAACTTTAGAATTAAAATACGGCCAAACCAACTATAAACGATTAAGCCTCTGCTCTAGCCGAGATAAAGCCTCTTTTGTGTTTTTTAACTCGGCAATCAGGTCTTTTTGCGAAACTGGTTGCTCTAGCTCTCTGAGGCTGTCGGCTTTAGCTTCCTCGAGATTATTTATGACGACTGCGATAAATAAGTTAATAACAACAAATGTGCCGACAATGACGAAACTCACGAAATAAATCCAGGCCAGATAATGCATTTCCATCGCGGTGTACATTACATCAGTCCAGTCTTCCAGCGTAACAATTCTGAAAAGCGTTAACAATGACATGCCTAAGTTTCGCCAATGCTCGGGATCATGCTCATGAAACAGATGATAGCCCGCCACAGCATAAATATAGAAGATAATTGACATGAGCAACATAATATTTCCCATGCTGGGGATACTTCGCACCAGAGTTGCCACGATTATTCTCAGCTCAGGTATAACAGAAATCAGGCGCAGGACTCGTAACAATCTTGCGAGCCTTGCCAGCATGGCAAACTCACCACTCGCAGGTATAAGCGATAATACGACAATTGAGAAATCAAACACATTCCATCCATTATAAAAATATCGATGCATTTGCGGTGCATGCGAGATAATCTTTATCACCGCCTCAACAATAAATACCGCTAGAATAATGCGGTTACCCCAGACAAAACTGCTTTCGTATTGGCCTAATAATTCTGGCACCGTTTCTAAACCGAGAATGATGCCATTCAAAACAATCAAGCTAATGATGACTCGATCAAACCAGACATTTTCAACAATTTTTTTACAAAAAACATTCATTTTATTAAACCCAGAAAGTGAATTTTTCAATATGACAAAACCAAAACACCACGGTATTTACCGTGGTGTTTTGGTGGTGAATTTTTAATTACCAACTAATCAAGCCACACACGCGCGTTTCGAAACATTCGCATCCACGCACCGTCTTCCTGCCATTCATCAGGCGCCCAGGAAAATTGTGAGGCACGAAAAACCCGCTCGG
>JAOTSL010000046.1 GCA_029864945.1 Gammaproteobacteria bacterium | reverse complement strand
TGGCGATTGTGAATTTGTCATAATTCTTAAACGTGACAGGGTACTTTCCGATACTGAATGCATTGGTTATTGTAACTTTGTGTACAGGTTTTTCGTAACTTTGCCCTACTTGTTGAATGTCGCCCATTGTAAAATCTCCAGGCGCAATTAAAACCATCGTTGGGGCGGGGCTGCTATCTTTTAGGGGGTCGTGAAAGTTGCCTTGAAAGCTGTTTTGAGCTTGTGAATCTGGCAGTGATTTATGGTGGTGTTTGTCTGTGTCCGCCAATGTATTTGATGGAGCTCCACTGAATATTAAGCCGGCAATGGTGATGCTTTTTATTATTTTCATTTGTTTTGATTTTTTTTAATATGTCTATCTTCATATATATTATTGTAAATGTGAAATAAAGTTTCTAGTTTTATATGCCTATCTTGTAATTCATCGATACTGATTTTCTCTTTAAAAAGTTCAATATGGCCGGATTCTATTGTGGAAAGATTGGGCTCGTCATTTATAAGGCTAAGTAGATGAGGATCTGTAAGTGATATCTCTCAATATTTTCAGGTAATCGCTTGCTTAATTGATGTTGCGCCGGCCTTAATAAGAGTGTGGATTGTGGTGCTTACAAAAAAAGCAAGTTATTGATTCTTAATCAAGGGTGCGTAACATCAGTTATTTAAGAGGGAGGGGGTGTTACTCATTAGTTAAGTGAAGCATTAATGTGGCGTTGTTAAGTGGTGTAATAAATTGGTAGCTTATGCGTGGCAGAAACTTTTTTCTTTCACTGAGTTTATAGTTATTCCTTATTAATTTAGGATTCGCGCACGTGTCCATAAACCGGGTTGCCGCTAGCCCCAATGCATCGGTGGATGTTGGTTTGTTAGATGATGTTAACACCTACTTTTCCAAGCATTTCTGTGAGTCGAATTAGTGGTAAGCCTATCAGTGAGGTAGGGTCTGGCCCCTGCATGCGTGAGGTTAATGCTATTCCCAGGCTTTCGGACTTAAAGGAGCCTGCGCAATTGAATGCGGGTTCTTTTTTCAGGTAATTATTTATCATGGAATCAGAAAGTTCGCGAAAATCGACATAGAACTTCACTTCATCGGTTTGAATTAGTGCACTTTTCGTATCGATAACAGCCAGGCCAGTATGAAAGCACACTTGTTTGCCTGACAAAAATTTTAATTGTTTAAATGCATTTTCAAAATTCCCTGGTTTCCCGAGAATTTCGGCATCACATACAGCGACCTGGTCACTGCCGATGCAGATGCAATCAAGTGATTTTTCTGCAACGACATTGGCTTTAATAGTGGCCAGTCTTTGTACCAATTCTGATGGTGATTCGTCTTTTAATTGAGACTCATCAACATCTGGGGACGCCGTATCAAACTTTAATTGTAATCGACCCAGCAGTTCTTTTCGAAAAGGCGAGCTGGACGCAAGAATTATTCTGCTCATGTTTCTTTAATTGGTTTCGATAGTTGTTTTTATGGCCGCGTATACTACTCGATTTCAATTAAGGTTTCATCAGGATTTACTGTATCACCTTTAGAAATATGTATTTCTTTTACGGTTCCGCTTATAGGTGCTTGAATTTCGGTTTCCATTTTCATCGCCTCAGTAATAAAAAGAGGGTCGCCCGCGTTAACGCTATCACCTACCGCAACCATTACATCGACAATAACACCAGGCATTGAGGTTGTTACGTGACCGGGTGTTGTTGCCTTGGGACGTTTGCTGCCACTTTCACTTTGGATAATTGCACCTTGACCAGTGCCACCTCCTATCGGTGTGGTGAAAACTTCTGAAAGCGTTTCAACTAGGATTTCCTCAGGTACGCCATCGACGGTGAGGTAGAAGGGTCGTTGTGCCTGTGAGCGATGTCCAGATCCGGTGATTTTAATATTGTAGCTTTCACCGTGCATGGTGACATTAAACTCTGTTGGTGCGGCGCCGCAAACGGCAGCATTGTCTTCGACTGGTGGCTCCAACGCCTCCGGGACAAGTGTGCCGGCCTTACGTTGCTCGAGAAAACTTTTTCCAATGTCAGCAAACATTGCGTAGGTGAGTACGTCTTCATCTGTCTCGGCCAGCTCGCCAATTTCTTTTTTCAGTTTTTTCATTTCTGGTTTAATATTATCAGCAGGGCGCTCTGTAATAACAGTTTCATTGCCTACTGCTAATTGGCGAATGTCTACATTGACGTCACCTGGGGTTTTGCCATATTGGCCAAGTAAATAATTTTTTACTTCATTAGTAATCGTTTTATACCGCTCATCGGTCATCACGTTTAACACGGCTTGTGTGCCGACAATTTGCGATGTTGGTGTGACTAGTGGAGGGTAGCCAAGGTCTTGTCTCACGAGTGGTATTTCGTCAAGAACATCGTTGATGCGTTTTAGTTCACCCTGATCCCTTAATTGATTTGTTAAATTAGAGATCATTCCGCCGGGTACCTGATTAACTTGTACTCGGGTGTCTAATCCAGTGAATTCACTTTCGAACTGGTGGTATTTATCTCGAACACCTTTGAAATAAAAGCCAATGTCCTGTAGTAAGGCTAGGTCCAGTCCAGAGTCATATTCTGAGTCTTTAAAAGCCGCAACCATGCTTTCTGTTGCAGGGTGGCTTGCACCTTCAGCAAATGAAGAGATAGCGGTGTCGATATGGTGACAACCATTTTCAACGGCTTTTAACTGACACATAGCCGCTAAACCAGCGGTGGCATGAGAGTGCAGATGAATTGGAATGGATACGGCGTCAACTATACCTGCAACCAAATGCTCGGTGGCGGTTGGTGTTAACAGGCCGGCCATGTCTTTTATTGCGATGCTATCGCAGCCCATGGCTTCGAGCTTCTTTGCATCCTCAACGAATCCGCTAATACTGTGAACCGGGCTGGTGGTATAGGAAATACAGCCTTGCGCATGTTTGCCTGCTTTGTTTACTGCTTTAATTGATGTTTCCAAGTTTCGGAGATCATTTAAGGCATCAAAAATACGGAAAACATCAATGCCGTTATCTGCCGCTTTTTGTACAAACATTTTAACGACGTCATCGGAATAATGACGATACCCTACAAGGTTTTGACCACGTAGTAACATTTGTAAGCGCGTGTTCGGAATTGCTTTTCGTAATTGGCGTAAACGTTCCCAGGGATCTTCTTTTAAAAAGCGAACGCATGCATCAAAGGTGGCGCCCCCCCAAACTTCAAGTGACCAATAACCGACCTGATCTAGTTTTTTAGCAATCGGCAGCATGTCTTCAGTGCGCATGCGTGTTGCAATTAAACTTTGATGTCCATCTCGTAATACCGTTTCAGTTATCTGAACTTTGGGCATTTAGCTCTCCTGCCTATTAATGTTTTTTGTAATTATTCAGTACACTCATTTTTTGCCTCTCTCATCATATAAGATGAGGCGCTATTTCGTACTCAATCGGTCGCATATATCTATATGCTCCCTAATTCCGTTTGAAATGTCGCCGTATCAGAAGTGAAATCTAAGCACGCTGAACAGTTACAGTTTTTAAGTGATTATCTACTATATTGTTATTCAATACCTACCAATCAGGCTCTCATATGAGCGGTAATTGCTGCAGAAATTGCTGCCGCAAGTTCCCGGGGTGGCCTTCTTAACGAATAATTTGAAAGCTTCGGGTGATCTTCAACGAAACCGGTATCAATTTTTCCGCTTTTGAACGCTTCAGTGCGTAAAATCTCGATTTGATACGGGATTGTTGTTTTAACACCGTAAACACTGATATCTTTCAAGGCACGTTCTGAGCGCCGGATTAAATCATCCCAAGTTAATGCCCAAACGGTGAGTTTGACGCACATGGAATCATAATAAGGCGGGATTTGATAACCGCTATAAATGGCGCTATCTGTTCGAATACCCGGTCCGCCTGGTGCAAAGTAGCGAGTGATTTTGCCGAAAGAAGGAAGGAAGTCATTTTTTGGATCTTCAGCATTAATACGAAACTCAATGGCGAAGCCACGTTTTGTGACATCTTTTTGCTCGAAGGATAATTTTTCGCCTGCAGCGATTCGAATTTGCTGTTGAACAATATCGATACCGGTAATGGCTTCGGTTATTGGGTGCTCTACCTGAATACGTGTATTCATTTCCATGAAATACATCACATCGTTTTTATCAAGCAGAAACTCTACTGTGCCGGCGTTTTCATAATTGACCATTTTTGCTGCTTTCACAGCATATTCCCCCAGTTCTGCGCGCAATTCTTCAGATATGCTGGGAGAAGGAGCGATTTCCACCAGTTTTTGATGCCGCCGTTGTACAGAGCAGTCCCGTTCAAATAAATGGACGACATTACCATGGCTATCGGCCAATATTTGTATTTCGATGTGACGAGGGTTGACGATGCATTTTTCCATGAAAATATCGCCAACACCGAAAAATTTAGTGGCCTCGGAAATAACACGATCGTAACCTTTTTTCAGGTCATCTAGGTCTTCGCATCGACGGATTCCACGACCTCCACCACCAGCGGTGGCTTTTAGCATAACTGGGTAGCCGACTTTTTCCGCAACCTTAATTGCTTCGTCGAGACTTTCAAGGTTTTTCTCTGTGCCCGGTGTTACAGGTACACCTGCCGCGATCATGGCTTTACGGGCTTGTGTTTTATCACCCATATTATGGATAACTTCCGATGATGGGCCTATGAAGCGGATGCCTCTGCGTTTACAGGCGGCAGATAATTCGGGGTTTTCAGAAAGAAAGCCATAGCCGGGGTGTAGTGCGTCGCAGCCAGTTGCAACAGCAAGGTTTACAATTCGATGCACGTTCAGGTAACCGGCGATGGAGTCCGGACCTATATTGTAAGCCTCGTCCGCTTTTTTAACATGCAAAGCGTGTCGGTCAGGTTCGGCATAAATGGCAACCGACTTTATGTTCATTTCTGCGCATGCACGAACAATACGAACGGCAATTTCACCACGATTAGCAATTAGAATTTTTTTAATCAAGAGTCCTTCCCTGGCGTTTCAAATGTCAATTTATTGAATATGCGTAATTTATACCGTTTTCACTAAAATTAGTCGGGATAGTCTATTAAAAGATAGATTAGATTATATTTCCCCGTTTGTAACTGAATTATGCGCTTGATTTCACCGTAAATTGTTACTCAAAGTCAAGTTTTTACAATATTTCGGGATTTTAGTAAAATAAAGACCAAAATAGTCGACTTTCTTTTGACACATGTACTTTCCGCGATTATTATTGCGCCCCAATGTCCAAACGACTACCTATACATATAAACCCAGAGCGTGCAGTAGCCCGAGGCCTTGAGGCTTCTGGCGATTTTCTGTTGGAAAAAATGGATGATTTGCGTGATCGGCTATTCGCGCCGTACGGAAAAGTCAGTGCCAGGTTTAAGTTTGATAAAAACGGTAGCCGTAAACGCCTTACAGGTCATATAGTTGGTGAAATGATAGTAGAATGCCAGCGTTGTATGGGCGGGCTGAAAATGCCAATTGATCACCACTTCCAGCTGGGGTTAATAGAAAGCGAAGCTGAAATTGATCGCTTGTACCCAGGTGAAGAGCCTTTAATGATCGGTAATGAAGATCTTTTTCTTGCTGATATTGTTGAAGATGAGCTTGAATTATTATTACCTATGGTGGTTATGCATGATGTTGGTTTGTGTGAACAACACGTTGCACCTAGCGTAGAAAAAGTGCCGGATGAGTTGCATGTAAATTCGCCTGTAGACGAATCGGTAATAGAAAATAAGCGGCCTAATCCGTTTGCTGTGTTGATTGATTTAAAGAAGTAGTATTTAAGGAGTTTTAAAAATGGCTGTTCAAAAGAGTAAAAAATCACGTTCAAGACGTGGCATGCGTCGTTCACATGATGCAATTAAACCACCCACTTTTTCAATTGATGCGACTAGTGGTGAGACGCACTTGAGACATCACATCACGCCTGACGGTTTTTACCGTGGTAAGCGTGTTGTAGAAGCTAAAGACGGCGTTTACGCAGACGACGAATAAGGCGAAATTACGTTGATAAAAACCATTGCCCTTGATGCAATGGGGGGCGACCACGGTATCCCCGTGGTGGTTGCTGCTGCAAAACGTGTTCTTGCTGAAACAAATGATATTAATCTGATCCTTGTCGGTGATGAAGCAGCTTTGTCTGTGGAGCTGGGTAAACTGGGTCTTGTATTAAGTGATAAATTATCAGTAAGGCACGCCTCTCAAAGTGTAGAAATGGATGAATCACCAGCTTTGGTGCTTCGCAATAAAAAAGACTCATCCATGCGTGTTGCGATTAATCTGGTTAAATCAGGTGAAGCAAATGCTTGTGTTAGCGCCGGAAATACCGGCGCACTAATGGCAACCGCTCGTTTTGTTCTAAAGATGCTTCCCGGTATTGATCGACCTGCTATTTGTTCGAACCTTCCTTCAATGGGAGGGCATACTCATATGCTCGATCTTGGTGCTAATATCGGCTCAGGGCCTGAAGACTTGTTACAGTTTGCTCTTATGGGTTCAACACTGGCTAAGGCGGTGGATAATAACCCTAATCCCACGATAGGTTTATTGAATATTGGCTCGGAAGAAATTAAGGGCGATGCAACAATAAAGGCGGCCGCCAAGCTAATTTCATCCCATAAGAGTTTGAATTATTACGGTTTTGTTGAAGGCGATGATATCTTTAAAGGTACAGTTGATGTTGTTGTCTGTGACGGCTTTATTGGGAACATTGCGTTAAAGGCCGGCGAAGGTGTTGCTAAAATGATGGGGCACTTTATAAAAGAAGAGTTCACGCGAAACTTGCCAAGTAAGTTTGCCGCGCTGGTTTCTAAGCCTGTTCTAAGTTCGTTTAAGTCGCGTATAGACCCCCGGGAATATAATGGCGCCAGCTTTCTCGGTTTACGTGGTATTGTTGTTAAAAGTCACGGTGGGGCAGATGACTATTCTTTTGCTAAAGCTATCCGGGTTGCAGCTGCTGAAGCTGAGCAAAATGTACCGAAACGCATCGTAAATCAATTAGAAGCGTTTTTACAAGAACAGGAAAGGCAAGTCGTTTAATGTATTCAAGGATAGTAGGAACCGGTGGGTATTTACCTGAAAAAATACTAACCAACGCCGACCTGGAAAAAATGGTGGAGACTAACGATCAATGGATCGTTGAACGCACAGGTATACATCAGCGTCGAGTGGCTGCCGCCAATCAAGCAACTTCTGATCTTGCTTTTGAAGCGTCAAAAGATGCCATTCAATCAGCTGGTATTTCTCCGCAGGACATTGATTTAATTATTGTCGCAACGACCACGCCTGACTTGGTTTTTCCTAGCACTGCTTGCTTGCTACAGGACAAACTTGATATTCACGGTTGTGCCGCATTTGATGTACAGGCTGTTTGTACAGGTTTTGTATATGCCTTGGCAGTAGCTGATAAGTTTATTAAATCCGGGTCAGCCAAGTGCGCATTAGTCGTTGGCGCTGAAACTCTTTCTCGTATTATTGACTGGACTGATCGCGGCACCTGTATTTTATTTGGTGATGGTGCGGGCGCTGTTATTTTACAGGCTAGCGAAGAGCCTGGCATATTGTCTACTCACCTGCATGCAGATGGTAAGTACAAAGATTTGCTAGCGGTCAATGCAGGTGTTTCTAGAAATAAACGCGCATTTGACGAAAGTGAAGCCTTTATGTATATGAAGGGCAATGAGGTGTTTAAAACTGCGGTAAATACATTGGGCTCTATTGTCGATGAAACACTTGCCGCAAACAATATGGAAAAATCAGATATCGACTGGCTGGTGCCTCATCAGGCAAATATCCGTATTATAAATGCAACCGCAAAAAAATTAAAAATGCCTATGGATCGCGTTGTGGCAACGGTAGGCACGCACGGCAATACATCTGCAGCCTCAATTCCTCTTGCATTAAATGTAGCAGTGAAAGATGGCCGAATTAAAAATGGCGAAACAGTCTTGTTGGAAGCCTTTGGTGGTGGATTTACTTGGGGTTCTGTATTATTAAAGTACTAACTCAAATGTAACTATATAGCGTATTCATCTTTTGCCCCACAATTGACGTTATTTCGCACTCAAATCGAACACATATAACTATGTGTTCCCTCATTTTCTGCCAAATAATGTCAATTCTGAAATAAAATCTAAACGCGCTGAACAGTTACTTAGTTACCAGAATAGATAGATAGCTACCAGTGAGTAGCTTTTTTTTATTTAATAGATCAATTATTAGAGAATATAAGATGACAACAGCATTTGTTTTTCCTGGTCAGGGCTCGCAGTCAGTGGGCATGTTGGCAGAGTTAGCTTCGCAGTTTCCCATTATTGAAAATACCTTTGCAGAAGCTAGTGAGGTACTAGGTTATGACCTATGGGCGCTAGTGCAAAGCGGCCCGGCTGAAGATTTAAACGTGACTGACAAAACTCAGCCTGCGATGCTGGCCTCGGGTGTGGCGGTGTGGCGATTATGGTTGGAGCAAGGTGGTGAGCAGCCGGCTGTCATGGCAGGGCATAGCCTGGGTGAGTATACGGCTTTGGTTTGCTCTGGTGCGATCTCATTTCCAGCGGCGATTAAATTGGTAGAAGCGCGTGGTCGTTTTATGCAAAGTGCTGTCGCTGCTGGTGAGGGTGGTATGGCAGCTATATTGGGTCTGGATGATGACGCTGTCATCTCATTGTGTGAATCGTGTGCAGAAGGTGACGTGCTGGAAGCTGTTAACTTTAACACGCCTGGCCAGGTTGTTATTGCTGGTACGGCAGCTGCTGTGACTCGGGCTGTTGAACGCGCAGCTGATGCGGGTGCCAAAAAGGCCGTTCCTTTACCTGTTAGTGTCCCTTCGCATTGCGCATTGATGAAACCGGCTGCAGAGCAGTTGAAAAAAATATTAGTTGAAGTTGAAGTTCAAACACCTTGTGTTCCGGTCATACATAACGTTGATGTTGCTTCCTTCGATGATGCAGATCAAATAAAAGAAGCTTTGGTGCGTCAGCTATATCAGCCAGTCCAATGGGTGAAAACAATCAACAAAATGCTTGATGAAGGGGTTGTTCGGGTGGTTGAGTGTGGGCCGGGTAAGGTATTGGCTGGTTTGAATAAGCGAATCACACGTAGTACACCGGTGAGCCCGATTTTTGATATTGCATCAATGGAAAAAGCCCTAGACAAAGACTAGTGGGATAAAGATTAACTGAGTAAAAATAGCTCGTAGGGAGAGTTAAATGAATCTTGAAAATGAAGTGGCGCTGGTTACTGGAGCAACACGAGGAATTGGTAAAGCCATTGCGCTTGCATTGGGAGCGCAGGGCGCTACCGTTATAGGGACGGCAACCAGTGAAAATGGTGCAGCTACAATAACCTCGTATCTGAAAGAAAATGGAATAAGCGGTGAAGGTAGAGTTTTAAACGTAATAGATGCAGCGGCCGTTGATGCTTCAATTAAAAGCATTGCTAAAGCGCAAGGCACCCCAACTATTCTGGTAAATAACGCCGGTATAACCCGTGATAATCTGTTAATGCGAATGAAGGATGATGAGTGGGACGATATTATTAATACCAATTTGACATCTGTATTTAGATTATCAAAAGCTTGTCTGCGCGGCATGATGAAAGCGAAACGCGGTCGCATTATCAGCATTGCGTCTGTTGTAGGGGCGAGTGGTAATGCTGGTCAGGCAAACTACGCTGCAGCAAAAGCAGGAATTATGGGTTTTTCAAAGTCATTGGCAAGAGAAGTTGCTTCCCGAAATATTACGGTAAATGTTGTTGCGCCAGGTTTTATCGACACTGACATGACTAAAGATTTACCAGAAGAGCACAAGCAAGGTTTACTGACATCTATCCCGTTAAATCGACTGGGTCGACCAGAAGAAATTGCTGCAGCTGTTGCGTTTTTAGCCTCCCCTAATGGTGGTTACATAACGGGCGAAACGTTACATGTTAATGGCGGTATGTATATGGCCTAATTGATAAATTTACCATCAATGATCAAGTTTTATTTGAAATGGTTTATTTATTAGGCAAACAGAGCTAAATAAGGGGTATTTTTTACGTTTTGGGTACTTCAAATACTGGAACTGCCTTTAAGTTTCCAATACAATACGCCCCAGTTTAGGAACATCAAATTATTTTATCTAGAGGAAGAAAACACTATGAGCAACGTCGTAGAGCGAGTCAAGAAGATCGTCGTTGAACAACTGGGAGTTAAGGACGACGAAGTTGGACTTGAAGCATCATTTGTTGATGACTTGGGTGCAGACTCCTTAGATACTGTTGAGTTAGTAATGGCATTAGAAGAAGAATTCGAATGCGAAATTCCTGATGACGAAGCAGAGAAAATTACAACAGTTCAACAAGCTGTTGATTACATTAATTCAAGCGCTAGCTAATTTAGCTGCGGCTAAAAAATATTAGAGAATTAATGAGAAGGCCGTTAGCACAAGCTGACGGCCTTTTTTAATTGTAACTACTCAGTGCATTCATTTTTTCTGAGAGTCATTTTTATTTCGCGCGCAATCGGTTACATATACTTATATGCCCATCTTTGCGTGTTAAATAAAAATGAATCTGAAACAAATTCTAAAACATTGAATGGTTATTAAGTTATTTTAGAAGTGAGTTTTAGTATTAATCCTTACAGGTATTTTGACGTTTACTGTTAAAATGTCCGCTGTTTAGTATATGTAATTGTTAAGGGGTTTGCTTTGTCAAAGAGACGTGTAGTTATTACTGGGCTGGGTGCTGTTTCGCCGTTAGGCTTGTCGGTATCTGATAATTGGGAAAATGCGCTAGCTGGAAAAAGCGGTATTCGCAATTTAGAGCATTTTGATGTATCCGAGTTTTCTACCCGTTTTGGCGGATCGGTTTGGGGTTTTAACCCAACTGATTATATGCCTGCTAAAGAAGCAAAAAAAATGGATCCCTTCATGCAGTACGGTATGGCTGCAGGTATTGAAGCGATAAAAGATTCCGGCATTGAAGTAACTGATAAAAATGCTGAGCGAATAGGTGTGGCTATTGGCGCTGGTATTGGTGGTCTTGGCGGCATTGAAAAAGGACACGATGCTTATTTGAAAGGCGGCCCTAGAAAAATATCCCCGTTTTTTGTTCCCAGTAATATTATTAACATGATCTCCGGTAATCTTTCAGTTATGTATGGTTTGAAAGGTCCTAATTATGCGATCGTTACTGCTTGTACTACAGGGACTCACAGTATCGGAACAGCGGCACGAATGATCGCTTATGATGATGCCGATGTTATGATTGCTGGTGGTGCAGAGATGGCTACCAGTTATACTGGTTTAGGTGGCTTTGCTTCTGCAAGGGCGCTTTCAAAACGAAACGATGACCCGCAAACAGCTAGTCGGCCATGGGATGTGGATCGTGATGGATTTGTTTTAAGTGATGGTGCCGGTGTTGTTGTGCTCGAAGAGTATGAAACTGCAAAAGCCCGTGGCGCAAACATTTACGCCGAAGTAATCGGTTTTGGTATGAGTGGTGATGCTTATCATATGACTCTGCCACCTCCAGGCGGTGAAGGTGCAAAACGTTGCATGGAAATCGCCATGAAAGACGCAAAAATAAATACGGACGAAGTGCAATACATTAATGCGCACGGTACTTCTACACCAGCTGGTGATCTTGCGGAAACGGATGCGGTTAAGTCTGTTTTTGGTGATCAGGCGTATAAGTTGGCGGTGAGTTCTACGAAGTCAATGACAGGTCATATGCTAGGTGCTGCTGGTGGTATTGAAGCTGTTTTTACGGCGCTAACAATTCGTGACCAGGTAATACCGCCAACGATTAATATTTTTAATCAGGACCCTGCTTGTGATCTGGATTATGTGCCGGGTACTGCGCGAGAAACAAAAATTGATGCCGCAATTTCAAACTCGTTTGGTTTTGGTGGGACAAACGGCACCCTGATTTTTCGCAAATTATAAATAACTACCCAGAGCATTCATCTTTTGCCCCAGCTCGGCGTTATTTTCGTTCTCAAATGGTCACATATACCTATATGCTCCCATTCTCCGCGCGTAAATAACACCGACCTGGAACAAAATCTAAACACGCTGAGTAGTTGTTAGTACGTTATTTTCTTACTGTGGTTAAGATAGTCCTCTATATTTTAGATTAATTTAGTATTTATTGAGGTAAGCTATAAACGCATGAGCGAGGCCTTTCACACAAAAAAGCTAAATCAGGTTGTAGATCTTTTAGCTGTTCATAAAAACAATCCTCAACGTTACCCTTTCTTATTAGAGAGTGTCGCAAATGGTGACAGTAACTGTCATTACTCCATTCTTTTTGCTTTCCCTCAAGCGCAAATAAAATTAAATCAGTTAAATCATCTAGAAGCAGATGGTGTTACGTTGAATGCAAATCAATTCATCGATGGTTTGAATCAGTGGTTTGAAAAAGAAAAAAGGCAAGTACCTGATGATATAAAGCAGCATTTACCATTTTATGGAGGCTGGTTTGTTTATTTAGGTTATGAGCTCGCTGAAGAAATCGAACCGGTTCTTAATTTACCTAAAAAAACAGATATTGAATTACCCATCGCCATGGCTAGTCGAGTTCCTGCTGCTATCATCGTCGATAAAAACAGTAATGAATCATGGTTAATCGCAGAGCCTTCATTTGAAAATTTTCTTCACAAAATGAATGATGATATTGGCGCGATAATAAATACTCAAAGTGAAACGCCAATACTACATAAGCAAGTAACTGAAGAAGATCCAGCGCGTTATATTCAAGCGGTAAAGCGAATCCAGGAATACATTATCGAAGGCGATGTATTTCAGGTTAATATTTCGCGTAAGTGGAATATTGAATTAAAAACTCGCTATGAATCGGCCGACGTTTATTCTCAATTACGCAAAAGTAATCCTGCTCCCTTTGCAGGTTTGATGATTGAAGGCGCAAACGCGGTTATTAGTTCATCGCCCGAACGGCTGGTGAGTGTTAATAATGGCAAAGTACAAACACGTCCAATTGCAGGCACAAGACCAAGACAACGAACAGCTGGCGGAAAAATCGATAAAACATTAGACGATGAGCTGCGTAAAGAGCTTATCAGTCACCCAAAAGAAAGAGCGGAACACGTAATGCTCATCGATCTTGAGCGCAATGATCTAGGTAGAATCTCTAAACCTGGCAGTGTAGTCGTAGATGAACTTATGGTGCTGGAAAGTTACGAGCATGTGCATCATATTGTATCTAATGTGACTGGAGAGTTGGCGGATAATGTTTTACCCGGCGATGTAATACGCGCTGTGTTTCCCGGTGGCACTATTACCGGCTGCCCCAAAATACGCTGCATGCAAATTATCGCCGAGTTAGAAGCGTCTCCAAGGCAGGCGTACACGGGTTCTATGGGGTATCTCAACCTGGATGGTGATATGGATTTTAATATTTTAATTCGTACAATTATCCATTCGGGCAATCAATTGCATATACGGGCAGGGGCGGGTATTGTTGCTTATTCTGATCCTGATAAAGAGCTGCAGGAAACGCGTATTAAGGCGAAAGGCATGTTAAAGGTGATTACAGAAAGCGAACAAAATGCGATCACTGATTAATGGTAAAGCGGATCTAATACTGTCTAGTCAGGATCGTGGCCTTCAATATGGCGATGGACTATTTGAAACCCTCGTCGCGGAAAATGGAGAGGTCAAAAACTGGTCGTTGCATTTAGCCAGGTTAAGCGAAGGTTGTGAACGACTTTTTCTACCGCAGCCAAATGAATTGCAATTATTGACAGAAATTGACCATCTTTTGTCGGATACCGGCAAGGAAATTGTAAAGATAATCATTAGTAGAGGCCTAGGGCCGCGGGGATACGCCTTTAAAGAGGTGGTGCCAACGAGAGTAATTAATGTTTATCCTTGGCCTGAATTACCCGATAAAAACGAAAAAACTGGTATTGAATTGTTCATTTGTCAAACCCGAATTGCAAGGCAGCCGGCCTTGGCGGGAATCAAACATCTGAATCGTCTTGAAAATGTACTTGCGCGCCATGAATGGCAAGATCAAAAGTATGCAGAAGGATTAATGCTGGATACAGAAAACAATGTGATTGAAGGCACAATGAGCAACCTGTTTATTGTTAAAAATAATAAACTGCAAACACCGGATTTAACACAATGTGGTGTTAATGGCGTAACCCGACAACGAATTTTGAACATAGCCAGTGAAAAGGAAATAACATTGGAAGTTATTGATCTATCAATGAAGCAATTAGAGCAGGCCGATGAAGTTTTTGTATGTAATAGTGTTATAGGTTTATGGCCGGTTAGGAAAATAAAGGAAAAGAGATTTTTGATTGCCCCTGTGTATAGCCGTGCTACTGAAACAAGTGCCAATCCCATCACTCGTTTTTTACAAAAAAGTTTATTAGCATAATGGCCCTTTTATATAAATTTGTTGGTGTTGTTGTACTTGTCGCCAGTCTGGTTCTGGGCTGGTTCTGGCAGTCATATGCCCAATATCAAACTATTGCCACCGGTTTTTCAGGCGGCGATAAAATATTTATGATTAAGAAGGGCGCCGCAGTATCCACCGTTGTTAATTCACTTATAGCTGAAGGTATTATTTCAGACCGTTCCCGATTTATGTGGATGGTGAAACACAATGACAAATCAAGG
>JAOTSL010000045.1 GCA_029864945.1 Gammaproteobacteria bacterium | reverse complement strand
CGGTATTCGTCGGTGGCCCAAAGAATATTTGCCTAAAATATTTGAGGCAGCAAGAGTTGACCAAACGTTGGATGTTACTCAGCAAGATGCAGAAGATACAACACGATTACTGGCTGCCAAAGAAGGGATATTTTGTGGTATATCTTCTGGTGGTGCTGTTGCTGCTGCATTGCAGCTATCAAAACAAGTTGAAAATGCGACAATTGTTTCGATAATTTGTGATCGAGGGGATAGGTACTTATCTACAGGTGTATTTCCCGCGTAACTACTCATCGCATTCATCTTTTGTCCCAGAAAGTATTATTTTTTGTGCTCAGTCGGTCACATATGATTATATGCTTCCTTCTTGTGTGCAAAAAATAATACTTTCTGAAACAAAATCTAAACGTGCTGAGCTGTCACGTAAGCAATCTACTTTTAAACCATCGACACTAAAAAGACAACAAAGCCTACGACTGCTATGAGTGGGATTATTGCCCCCATCCAATCCTTGTTTTCTGCCTGTGCACTTATTTCCATCATTTGTTTTGCGCGCGGTATTAAATAAACCAGCATCGCTACCAGAAATAGGGCGGATATTATTTTCATCCAGTCCATGCCGCCGGACTCGACCATATCCATTGCTTCCATAAAACACTCCTAAATTATTTTCCAATAAAAAAGCCTCGAATATACGAGGCTTTTTTATTGTTTCGCAACGATTGTTGCGAGATTTTTCTTTAATCGTCTTTGCTGAAAGCGCCGAGGATTTGTAGCAGGCTAACAAAAATATTATAAATGCTCAGATATAAGCTAGCGGTAGCCATAATGTAGTTGGTTTCGCCACCGTTTACGATACGGCTTGTGTCATAAAGAATGAAACCACTCATTATCAGGATAACAGCGCCTGAAATGGCTAAATGCAAACCAGGCATTTGAAGGAAGATGTTAGCTAGTGCAGCAATCATCACAACGATGAATCCAGCGAAAAGCATTCCGCCTAAAAAGCTGAAATCTTTTTTCGTTGTTAAAGCGTAAGCTGACAATCCAAGGAAAATTGCACCTGTACCACCCATTGCCGTCATAATTACCTGGCTACCACCGGGAATTGACAAAAATGAGTTAAGCATCGGCCCCAGACCTAGACCTAATAAGCCGGTAAAGCCAAAAACCACAAAAATACCTGTGCTGGAATTAGCTGTGCGAGGTAAAACAAACCAGACCAACGCTATTGCGCCAATAGAGGAGATAAGGCTGATCATTGGAGGTAATGCAACCGCCATAGAAACACCTGCCATCAATGCGCTGAAAACCAATGTCATTGATAATAGCTTGTAGGTGTTTGTTAATACTTTATTTTTTTCTGCTGAAGATACAGCAGAGCCGGTAAATACTGATTGTGGGTTCATGGTTTGGTTACGCTCCTAAGTTGTTCATTACAGTGTATGACATATCATGTCCTGTATAGTTCAAAGCATATCATTTAAGTAAAGATTAGCAACTATTTATAAAAAATAAATTGTTTCTAATGTTTTCGCTTATCTGATTACAAGTATGCGAGGCATGTTTGCGTGTAATGTATCGGTTGATTGTTAGGAAAGATAAAGCTCGGGGTTGGTGTCGTTAAAATATATGGAAAATGACGCGGAATGCTGTTTGAAATTCACACAATTGTTTTTATTTTGTAAAAAAAACCATTTATTTTCATTACTGACTGGATTTTGTCGTGAGTTTTCGTTATCTTATGCCGCCTTCGACGCCCCAGCACTGACTGGGGCGACTGAAGACTGGAGAGGTGGCTGAGTGGCCGAAAGCACTGGTCTTGAAAACCAGCGAGGGTTTATCCCCTCCCAGGGTTCGAATCCCTGCTTCTCCGCCATATTTTAAAAAGGCTACCTACTATCATTAGTAAGTAGCCTTTTTTATTTCCCCGTCCCCCTGTTTAATTCTCCAATTTGTCGTGCATCAGCATAAAACCACGTACCAAGCTCACCTTATCGTCCTGATAAATATCATTGATATACTTTACTAAGGAAATCGGCTATTAGAGGTTGCTATTTTCTCGTACAGCATTAATATCAATCAGTCAATAAAAGTAACGGCTCGGCGCAATTATTATTTCCGTATAAGTCATATGGGCTTAAGGGTTGGGTGTGCGGGTTAGTTGCAATAAAAAAAACGGACCTGAAAAATTCAGGCAAAAAATTAAAAACAATAAGAATAAAACAATCGTCAAGGGAGGCAGCTGTGATAAATGTATTAATTATCAGCAGTTATCGTTTAATTTGCGCCAGTTTGGAGCAAATCATCGACAAAGACCCGGGTTTTCACGTGGTTGATGTTGCCGCTAAGTTAGATGAGGTGCCGCGGTACGTTAGTGAAAACAGGGTTGATGTCGTGTTGTTAGAAGTATGTCCGCCAAGTGTCGACCATTTTGAGTTAATTAAGCAAATGCTCAAGGTGAATCGTGATCTTAAATTTCTTGTTCTCTGTACTCAGGCTTCAGAGCCTTTACCTAGCCAGTTTTTACAGGCTGGCGCAAAGGGGTTTATTACTCGGCAGGCTTCTGTTGAAGAGGTGCTAACTGCTATTCGGGAAGTGGCAGCGGGTAATCGTTATCTGGGGGTTGAGTGCGCGCAGCAAATGGCGTTGGGTAGGGTGAGTGGAGAAAACCCATTTTCATCATTATCCGCGCGTGAAATGCAAGTTATGATGATGATAACGGCGGGCCGAAAAGTCATGTCAATCTCTGATCAGCTATGTTTGAGTCCCAAAACTATTAACACTTACCGGTATCGATTGTTTTCGAAGTTAGGTGTGGATAGTGATGTGACACTGACGCGCCTAGCTATTCGGCAGGGTTTAATGGAGGCTTAGTTGCTCGGCGTATTAAGCTTTTGTCTCAGTAGTGCTTGAAGCAAAATCTAAAAGTGCTTAGTTGTAACGCGTCTCTTGCAAAAAGAAATAAAGCATCACTCGATTGTTTGGAGTGGTGCTTTATAGTGTCTCCGATTCGTTGATCTTTTCTGACAATCGCATTGGCGAATGTTATATTCGCGCTCATGAAAGAATTACCCTCCGCACTATTGCTCATGGGGCCAACGGCTTCAGGAAAAACCGCGCTCGCTTTATCGCTGGTCGATCAGTTTCCGTTCGAAATAATCAGTGTTGACTCCGCCTTGGTTTATCGTGGGATGGATGTCGGGACATCCAAGCCGTCACATACTTTGTTGGAAAAATACCCGCATCATCTCGTTAATATAAGAGAGCCTTCAGAGGTGTACTCCGCAGCAGAGTTTCGTAACGACGCATTGCGCATAATGGCCGATATTGTCAGTCGTAATAAAATCCCCCTGCTTGTTGGTGGGACTATGTTGTATTTTCGTGCGCTGGTAAATGGGCTGTCTGATTTGCCTGCGGCCGATGCGGATGTGCGAAGAGCGCTAGAAAAAGAAATGGAGGCGCTAGGCTCGGTAGCGTTACATAAAAAGCTTGAATTCATAGATCCTGTTGCAGCTAAAAAAATTCACCCGAATGATCCACAGCGTATTCAGCGTGCGCTTGAAGTGTATCAAATATCGGGAATGCCCATCAGTGAGTGGTGGGAAAAAGGTAAGCAGCAAAAATTGCCCTATACTGTTCTAAAGCTCGCAATCACAGCATCGGATCGCGCTATTCTTCATGATCGAATAGCTGCGCGTTTTTCAGAAATGCTGGATGAGGGGTTTGTAGGTGAAGTTGAATCCTTGCGTGCGAGAGGTGATCTCGATCTTGATAAGCCATCCATGCGGTCAGTTGGTTACAGGCAGGTCTGGCAGTATCTGGATGGTGAGTGTGGTTACGATGAGATGAAATTTAAAGGAGTTGTGGCAACGCGGCAGCTTGCCAAGCGACAGCTTACCTGGTTGCGGTCTGAGCAAGAATTGAATTGGTTAAATTCTGACGAAAAAGAATTTAATAAAAACGCCTTGAAACTCGTCTCGCAAATCCCAAGAATTGATTAACCTTTTCTTAAAGGTGGTATTGCGCGTTTTTTATTTGCTGAGAGTTGTGTTTTTTGTAGAACGTTTTGTTTTGGCGAAATAAATTACACAAGGCTTTTGCACTTTGATGTAGAACGTGTATTATTCGGCAGTAAGTCACTTAATATACCCATAAGATTCGTCAGTTGTTTGTTTGGCTAAAACATAAGCACTAAGGAGATAAAAAATTATGTCAAAAGGGCAAAGTCTACAAGACCCTTTTCTAAACATGTTACGTAAAGAAAAGGTGCCAGTGTCTATTTATTTGGTAAACGGCATAAAACTACAAGGGCAGGTAGATTCTTTTGACCAATTTGTTGTATTGCTAAAAAACACCGTCAACCAGATGGTGTATAAACATGCGATTTCAACTGTCGTGCCAGCTCGAAACATCAAGCTTTCGACTGACGATACCGATGATGTCGGCAACGACTAAATCACCGGCAAAAAGATTACATGTTTAAGGGCTCAAATTCCATTGTGCTTATTTTGCCATGAATAGACTCGTAAATTATTGTGAAGATGTCGTGGTGATATTGTGAAGATGTCGTGGTGATATTGTGAATAGGTTCGTTAATTTTGTTTGAGCGACATAAAGGTGGGGATAAAGCCCTGCTTGTGCAAATGAACATTAAAGCAGCTGAAGATAATGATGCCGATGAATTTATTGAGTTGGTCGAGTCTGCAGGCGCTACAATACTTGGCTTAATTTCAGGGTCGCGACAACGTCCTGACCCAAAGTATTTTGTAGGGAAAGGTAAGGCTGAGGAGATTCGTCAGGCCGTTGAGTCTGATGAAGTCGATGTGGTTATATTCGACCACGCATTATCACCAGCGCAAGAGCGAAATCTCGAACAAATTTTTCTGTGCCGTGTTCTGGATAGGACAGGCTTGATACTTGACATATTCGCGCAACGCGCGCGATCGTTCGAAGGTAAGCTTCAAGTGGAGCTTGCTCAGTTGCGACATCTTTCGACCCGATTAATACGTGGCTGGACGCATCTTGAGCGTCAAAAAGGTGGTATTGGATTACGTGGCCCCGGAGAAACGCAGCTTGAGACTGATCGACGTTTGCTTGCAAATCGTATTAAGCAAATTAATCGTCGTCTAGATAAGGTAAAAAAACAACGAGATCAGGGGCGGCGTGCACGAAAGCGGGCGGAAATGCCTACTGTTTCTCTGGTTGGTTACACTAATGCAGGCAAGTCAACGCTGTTTAATACCATGACAGGCGCTGCTGTGTATGCTGAAGATCAGTTGTTCGCAACGCTTGACCCAACTTTGCGTCGAGTCGATATTGCAGATGCTGGCCCGGTAATATTGGCGGATACGGTTGGCTTTATACGTCAGTTACCACATGATTTGGTTGCGGCATTTCGCTCTACGTTAGAAGAAACCAAGCAAAGCCATTTGCTGTTACATATTATAGATGCGGCTCGGGATGATAGAGCGGATTGTATTGGTCATGTAAATGAAGTGCTGACTGAAATTGAAGCTGATGATATTCCTCAGCTTGAGATTTTTAATAAAATTGACTTGATGGATGGTGTGGTGCCACATGTTGATTTTGATGAAGATGGTGTTGCAAAGCGTGTTTGGATGTCTGCAGCAACCGGCGAAGGGCAGGAGCTTATACTTGACGCATTAAAAGCGAGCTTCGGTAAGAATTTTATTCATTGCTGGGTGCGATTAAATGCAAGTGAAGCTGGTATACGTGCTAAATTTTTCGAAATGGGTGTTGTGGTTGGTGAAAGTGATCCCGGTGATGGTGGTTCTTTTGTTGAGGTCAGTATGCAAAAACACACTTTGAATAAATTAGTTAGTGAGCAGAGTCGAATATTTTCAATAAGTGATTATGAAAGAGAATTTGTTTTAAAAAACACCGCCTGAGTTAGATGCGTAAGCAATTGGGCGTGCAGCGCGTTAGAAAAGTAGTATTTTTTTTGAAAAAAACCAATCTTTCTGGTTCTGGCAGGCCGAATGCAGGTCCCATTAAAAGAGAAAAAACGATTTTAGGTAAGTGATTATAATATGAAAATGATTGATCAACCCGACGTAAAAAATAATGGAGTTAATATGGCCTGGAATGAACCCGGTGGATCAGGTGATGACGATAAAGCTAAAAAAGACCCTTGGGGTAGCAATGGTGGCGACAAAAACAAGGGTAGCTCAGATCAGGGGCCGCCTGACCTGGATGAAATCGTCAAGCAGATGCAAGGTAAGGTAACAAAGTTATTTGGTGGAAAAGGCGGTGGCGGTGGCGGAGGCTCCGGTGCCTCTGGTGAAGGCCCTAGCAATACTCTAATCGGATTGTTGGCTGGTGTTTTATTTGTTTTTTGGGCGGCTTCAGGGATTTACATTATTGATCCGGCGGAACGAGGCGTTGTTTTGCAATTTGGATCTTATTCTAGCACTAGTTTACCAGGCCCTCATTGGCGAATCCCTTATCCGGTAGAAACAGTTGAAATTGTTGACGTTGACCAAATTCGAAATGTAGAGGTTGGTTATCGTTCATCGGCAGGTCGAGCTCAGGGTAGTAGCGTGCCGCAAGAGTCACTGATGTTGACGCAGGATGAGAATATTGTTGATATCAAATTTGCTGTTCAGTATAGGGTAAAAGAAGCGCAAAATTATTTATTTAATGTGCGTGACCCAGATGCAACTTTGCGTCAGGCCACAGAGAGTGCTATTCGTGAGGCAATCGGTAAAAGCAAAATGGATTTTGTGTTAACGCAAGGTCAAAGTGATATAGCTAACCGAACTAAAGAGTTGATTCAGGAAATTCTTGATCGCTATGTTACCGGTTTAGAAGTAACTAGTGTTAACTTGCAGAGCGCGCAGCCGCCACAGGAAGTAAAAAGTGCGTTTGAAGATGCTATTCGTGCACGAGAAGATAAGCAGCGTTTTATCAATGAAGCCGATGCCTATTCTAACGATATTATTCCTAAAGCGCGTGGTGGTGGTGCACGGCAACTTGAAGAAGCTGCAGGTTATAAGGCACGTGTAATCGCACAGGCAGAAGGTGAATCTAAACGTTTTCTTTCAATCTTGAATGAGTATGAAAAGTCGCCTGAAGTGACGCGAGAACGTTTGTATGTTGACATGATGCAATCCGTAATGAGTAATACATCAAAAGTGATGGTTGACGTTGAGGGTGGAAGTAATCTCCTGTATTTACCTCTGGATAAGCTAATGGGGCAGAGTCAGAATATTAATTTGAGCCAAATTCCGCAAGTTATGGCTCCAAACCTGTCTCAGCCAACATTAGCGCCGCAATCAAACGAAAGACGATTACGTGATAATTTACGCAGTCGGGGAGAAAGATAATATGAATGTGAAAGCAATAGGCACAATTGTAGGTGTTGTCATTTTTGTTGGCTCGTTTTCACTTTTTACGGTTGATGAGCGTGAAAAAGCCATTATGTTTCGCTTAGGTCAAATCGTATCCACTGATTTTGAGCCTGGTATACATTTTAAAATGCCGATTATAAATAATGTACGCAAATTTGATGGTCGCGTTTTAACGGTAGACTCCGCGCCGGAAGAGTTTCTTACTAGTGAAAAGAAAAATGTCAGTGTTGATACTTTTGTTAAGTGGAGAATTACTGATGCGGCCGACTATTTCACCTCAATGGGTGGTGATGAGCGTCGGGCAGCTAGTCGAATTTCTCAAATTGTTAAAGATGGTTTGCGTAATGAATTTGGTAGTCGCACTATCCAGGAGGCGGTATCTGGAGAGCGTGATCAAATCATGAGTAATTTGCGTGTCAATGCTAGTAAGCAGGTAGCTACTTTTGGTGTTGAAGTGCTGGATGTGCGAATCAAACGTATTGACTTGCCGCGTGATGTTTCGGAATCTGTGTATCGCCGAATGGAAGCTGAGCGAGCAAGGGTGGCGAAAGATTTTCGTTCACGCGGTTCTGAAGAAGCAGAGCGCATTCGAGCTGATGCAGATCGTCAACGTGAGATTATCATTGCGGAAGCTTATCGTGATGCTGAGGAGACCAAAGGTTTGGGTGACGCCACGGCCGCTGGTATATACGCAGCCGCATTTAACAAGAATAAAGAGTTCTATGCGTTTTATCGCAGTATGGATGCTTATAAAAATACTTTTAGTAGCAAAAGTGATCTGATTGTGGTCAAACCAGATGCTGATTTCTTTAAATACTTTGGCGCATCCAAAGCTGAAAAGAAATAAATATATAAGGTGCAATAACTCTTTAGTTGTTGATACTTAAGAATAATCGGGCAGGCTACCAAGCTTCGCCCGATTTTTTTTGGTAAGTCTATCAGGTCATCAATCAGACCCTCAGTCGAAGCTTTAATCATTCCTTTAATTAGAGCTCTTAATTAGAGGAAAGCAGGTGTAAAATACGATGATGCAGGATTTATTGGTAGCAACTGCACTATTGCTGGTTTTTGAAGGTATAATGCCGTTCGCCAAGCCGGCCGTGTCGCGTAAAATGGCACTTTTGGTTGCCAAAATGGATGATAAAAGCCTCAGAGCAGGCGGTTTTATCAGTATGATGGCCGGATTGCTAATACTCTATTTCATTAAATAAGAAAATAAGATAGTTAACAGATGTCAGATACAGAACGTTGGTTACTGCCGGAAGGCATGGAAGAGTTGCTGCCCGAGCAGGCGGAACAAATTGAGTTTTTAAGGCGATCAATCCTAAAGCTTTATCAGCGCTGGGGTTATCGTTATGTGATGACGCCACTGGTTGAGTATTTTGAGTCACTGCAGGTAGGCACCGGCAATGACATCGGAAAGCATACCTTTAAGTTGATTGATGAAATGACCGGGCGCTTGCTTGGTGTTCGTGCTGATATCACCCCGCAGGTTTCAAGGCTTGATGCTCATCGAATGAAGCAGGAAGCTCCATCGCGTCTTTGTTATGCCGGGCCTGTTTTGTTAACAAAGCCTCGTGAGCTTGGTGGTTCAAGAAACCCGGTGCAGATTGGTGCTGAGCTATATGGGCACGGTGGTAAAGAAAGCGATATCGAGATTCTTGAGCTTATGCTTAGTGCGCTAGAGCGTACCGGTTTGAAAGAGGTATCGCTAGATCTAGGGCATGTTGGTATTTTTCGTGGGCTGGTTAGTCAATACGAAATTGATGATGCCCTTGAGGCGCGTTTGTTTGATGCGTTACAGCGAAAAGCCAGGCCAGAAATTGAAGATTTGCTTGATGAAGAATTAAATCCAGCATGCAAAAATGCCTTTGTTGCATTGGTAAATTTGAATGGCGATGCGTCTATATTAAAAGAGGCGCGAGCGGTACTTGGTAATGTAAGTGCCGACGTTGAGTTAGCCTTAATAGCGCTTGAAGATATATATGAAGGCTTAAAAGCCCGATGTCCTGATGTCGTCATTCACTTTGATCTAGCTGAGTTGCGCGGATACCAATATCATACTGGTGCTGTATTTGCGGCATACGTTCCTGGTTACTGGCAGGCAATAGCTCAGGGTGGACGTTATAATGACGTAGGAAAGGCCTTTGGCCGCGCTAGGCCTGCGACCGGATATAGTATGGATTTACGAGCCATTTGTAATTTATTACCCGCGTTTAACAGCGACGTTAATGGAATATATGCGCCTTGTGGAAACGATGTAACGCTCGAGCAAAAAATACATGAATTGAGAAACGCTGGCGAATGTGTGATAAGGGAATTACCCGCACAATCAGGTACAGCGCAGCAAATGGGTTGCAGCCGCGTTTTAGTTAAACGCGACGCGCAGTGGATTGTAGACGCACTTTAGCGCGAAAATACTTTTCGTGTAAATATTCCTAAGAGTTAGAGAGTCAAGAAATGAGTAGAAACATTGTCGTCATCGGTTCCCAGTGGGGAGATGAAGGTAAAGGCAAAATTGTCGATTTATTAACAGAGCAAGTGAGTTCAGTTGTTCGTTTTCAGGGTGGTCATAACGCAGGTCACACTCTGGTTGTGGGTGACAAAAAAACCGTATTGCATTTGATTCCATCGGGTATTTTACGTGAAAACGTACAATGTTTGATTGGTAATGGTGTTGTTGTATCTCCGGTTGATTTGATGAAAGAAATCAACATGCTGGAGGATGCCGGCGTTCCTGTTCGCGAGCGATTAAAAATAAGTGCGGCATGCCCATTGATTCTTGAATATCATATCAAGCTGGATCAGGCGCGAGAAAAAGCCCGGGGAGAAACTGCCATTGGTACAACGGGTCGCGGTATTGGCCCTTGTTACGAAGATAAAGTCGCGCGACGCGCTTTACGTGTTGCTGATTTATTTCATCGTGAACGCTTTTCTGCCAAGCTGGGTGAAATTCTCGATTATCATAACTTCGTTTTACAGAATTACTATAAAACAGATCCTGTTGATTTTCAGAAGACACTGGAAGATGCGCTGTCCTACGCAGAAATTCTTGCGCCGATGATTGCTGATGTACCTGAAATTCTAAGTGACTATAAAAAAGCCGGTGAATCTGTTTTGTTTGAAGGCGCACAAGGCGCGCTGCTTGATATAGATCACGGAACATATCCTTATGTTACCTCTTCAAATACCACAGCAGGTGGTGCGGCAGCAGGAAGTGGCGTTGGTCCTTTGTATATTGATTACGTGCTTGGGATTACTAAAGCTTATACCACTCGCGTAGGTGCTGGCCCGTTTCCAACCGAGCTTTTTGATGAAACTGGTGAGCAACTTGCGAAAAGAGGGCATGAATTTGGTTCAACTACAGGCCGCCTGCGACGTTGCGGCTGGTTTGATGCTGTTTCCTTGAGGCGCTCGATTCAGATTAACAGTGTGAGCGGTCTTTGTATTACCAAGTTGGATGTGCTCGATGGCCTAGATACTATTGGTATTTGTGTTGGTTATGATATTGATGGTGAAGTCCACTCTACCCCACCGGTTGGCGCCGAGGCATACAGTGCTTGCGTACCTGTTTATGAAAATATGCCGGGCTGGACAGATTCTACCTTTGGTGTAACCGACTTTGATAAGTTGCCTGAAAATGCACAAAGGTATTTGAAGCGCATTGAAGAGATTACTGAAACCAGGGTTGCTATGGTTTCAACTGGTCCTGAGCGAAATGAAACGATTTTGCTGGATGATTTGTTTAGCATTTAGAATATTCTCAACTAGCTTCTAAAAAGCCTGCAAGCTAAATTTGTAGGCTTTTTTTATTTTGTAACTGCTCAGCGTGTTTAGGTTTTGCCTCAGATCAAGGCGTTTTCGCACGGAGAGAGGGAGCATATAAAAATATGTGACCGATTGAGCACGAAAACAACGCAGGTATGAGGTAAAAGGTGAATACGCTGAGTAGTTGCTTTATATCATCGACGGGTGCGGGCTGAATTTTGTTGTAAGCCGGTTTCGCTATTTGAATTGGATGAATAGTCTAAGATAAGTGGCGCAGATAATATAAATGGTGCCGAGGAAAGGACTTGAACCTTCACGGGGTTACCCCCACTAGCACCTGAAGCTAGCGTGTCTACCAATTTCACCACCTCGGCTAAAGTGCTGTCTTGAGACGGCGCACTTTACCTAATCCGTGTGTATTATGTCAACGAAATATCGAGTTTTCAGTGTACAATAGCCGAAAAAGTCGTTATCACGATTATTCAATAAAATATTTAATACAATTTGGTTCGCAGGAGTAGTAATTTTTGACTGAAGATAAAAAGCCTTTCCAGGAAGATCCGTTTGCCGCACGTGAGGCAGAAAAGTATGAAAACCCAATTCCAAGTCGGGAGTTTATGCTTGAGGAATTAACTGGGCAAGACCGTCCGTTAACCCTAAACCAGTTTGCCGCCGCATTTAATATTGAAGATGAAACAGGGCTAGAAGCTTTGCGTCGTCGTCTTCGTGCGATGGAGCGTGACGGTCAGTTGGTTCGGAATAGGAAAGGGGCTTATGGCGATGTCAAAAAAATGGATCTTATTCGGGGTCGAATAATTGGTCATCCAGACGGTTTTGGTTTTCTCGTACCGGAAGATGGTGGGGATGATTTGTTCCTATCGGCCAAATGTATGCGTGGCGTTATGCACGGCGATCGCGTCGTAGCTCGTGTTTCTGGCGTTGATCGTAAAGGACGACGCGAAGGCGCGCCTGTTGAGGTGCTCGAACACGTTAATCATCAAATCGTCGGACGTTTTCATCAGGAATATGGCGCGGCTTCGGTTGAGCCTAGTAATAAAAAAATTGCCCTCCAGGTATTGATTCCACCTAATTTTCGCGGTGCGGCACTGCATGGTCAGATTGTGGTGGTGGATATTATTGAGCAGCCTACGTGGCGTTCGCAGCCAATCGGGAAGGTGGTCGAAGTGCTTGGCGACCACATGGCCCCAGGTATGGAAATAGATATTGCTATTCGTTCTTATGAGCTACCAAACGAATGGCCAGCAGAAGTGGAGGCGCTAGCAAAAACATTAACTGATACAGTGCCTGAAGAGGCTATAAAAGGGCGCATAGATTTACGAGATTTGCCTTTAGTTACAATTGATGGTGAAGATTCCCGCGATTTCGATGACGCTGTTTATTGTGAAAAAGTCGGTCAAGACTGGAAGTTAATTGTCGCCATTGCGGACGTTTCATATTATGTCGAGCCAGATCAGGCGCTGGATAAAGAGGCGCAAAATCGCGGCAATTCAGTCTATTTTCCTAGCAATGTTATACCTATGTTGCCGGAAGAATTGTCCAATGGCTTGTGTAGTCTCAACCCAAAAGTTGATCGTCTGTGCATGGTTTGTGAGATGCTACTGACGGCAACAGGCGGTGTGAAAGAGGCTAAGTTTTACGAGGCTGTAATGAATTCTTCGGCACGTTTAACGTATAACGAAGTGGCAGCAATGGTGGTTGATCGTGACGAAACGGTCCGCCAGCAATATGAAGAAATTCTGCCTCACATTGACGACTTGTATACTTTATATGGCGTGTTTGCCAAAAAACGTAAAAAGCGCGGCGTTATCGAATTCGGTAGTACTGAAACTCGAATTATATTTGGTGACGATAGAAAAATTGATCGTATCGTGCCAGTGCAGCGCAATGATGCACATAAATTAATTGAAGAATTCATGATTGCGGCAAATGTGGAGACCGCTCGTTTTCTTGAAGAAAAAGAAATTCCAGCGCTTTATCGTGTGCATAACGGGCCATCAGAAGAAAAGCTCACAAACTTGAAAGAGTTTCTTGCTGAATATGGTTTTAAACTGGGCGGTGGCACAAGTCCCGAGTCAAAGCATTACGCAGACTTGCTGGAAAAAATCCGCGAACGACCAGACTCTCACATGTTTGAAACGATCTTGTTGCGTAGTTTGAGTCAGGCCGTGTATTGCCCGGAAAACTCAGGTCATTTTGGTTTGGCTTTTGACGCTTACGCGCATTTTACTTCGCCGATTCGTCGCTACCCTGATTTGTTAATACATCGTGGTTTAAAGCACGCGATATCTGGAAAGAGTGCAAAGTCTTTTCGGTATAAAACTGAAGATATGGCGGCTTTCGGTGAGGGTTGTTCAATGACGGAGCGTCGCGCAGATGACGCAACTCGCGATGCGCTTGATTGGTTAAAAGCGGAATACATGCAGGATAAGATTGGTGAGGAGTTTGACGGCGTCATTACTGCTGTAACCGGCTTTGGTGTGTTTGTTATGCTCAATGAAGCTTATGTTGAAGGTTTGGTGCACGTAACATCCTTCGATAATGATTATTATCATTATGACCGAGCTAAGCAGCGATTAGTGGGCGAGCGAACGAATAAAATATACCGTCTTACTGATCCGCTTCGTATCCGTGTGGTTAGTGTTAATCTAGATGATAAGAAAATTGATTTCGAGCTCGCTTCAAATACGCCGGGACAAAAATCTACGGACCGGTCGGCCAAAAAATCTAAACCCGGTGGTGGCAAGAAGAAATTCAAAGGTGAATCTACAAAAGGTGAGTCGAAAGGTCGGCCCGGCGCTAAGTCGGGCGGCAAGCCAAAGGGTAAGCCAGGCACCAAACCAAAGGCTAAATCGAGTGAAAAGCCAAGAGCTAAGTCGGGCGGTGGCAAGCCCCAAAATAAGTCAAAAGTAAAAAAAGACGCTCAGGGGCAATCGAAAGAAAGTCTACCTGTAAGTGATCAAAGTGGTACCGGAGAGGCGAAAAGCACCACCGGAAAAAAACTCTACAAGAAAAGTAAAGAAATAATAAATGGCATCAAAAATATTTGGAATTCACGTCGTTCAGTCGGTTCTTGATAAAAACCCAAAAGAAATTACCGGGTTATGTCTACAAGATAATTACGCTAAAAATAGAAAGCTAAGTAGCATTGTTAAGCAGGCTAAAGAGCTAAATATAAATGTAACTGTTTTTCAGCGTAAGGTCTTGGATGAGCATGTTTCAAATGCAAATCATCAGGGTGTCGTCGCATTTGTGGATAGCTCGCGCGCGCCATTGGCGGAAAATGATATCGACTCAATTCTTGAGTCTGTTTCAGGTAGTCCGCTTATATTGATTCTGGATCAAATTCAGGATCCGCATAATCTGGGTGCGTGCCTCAGAACCGCCAAAGCAGCGGGGGTGGATGTGGTTATCGCGCCCAAGGATGGTTCTGTTTCTATTACGCCAGCTGTTATAAAGGTCGCCTGTGGCGCAACGGACACATTGCCTTATATACAAGTTACTAATCTGGCTCGTACCATGAAAAAACTCCAGGATATGGGGATATGAATAACAGGAACGTCTC